>JANWVD010000054.1 GCA_025057715.1 Aquificaceae bacterium
CTATCCGCAAGCCAAGAGCCAGACCTTGGGACACTCTTTCCAGATAACATGCAAGAAAACAAAAATAGAAGCTCTCTGGATTTTCTACAAGAAGCCCTAAGAAGGATGAGACAAAAGAAGCTTAAGGTCCTCAGCGCAGATATCACCTTAGTAGGCGATAGACCAAAAGTGATGCCGCATAGGGAAAGAATTCTTGAAAGCCTCAGAGAGCTCTTAGGGACAAAATCCGTTGGTCTAAAAGGTAAAACCTCTGAGGGAATGCTTATTAATGGAATGGCTTGCTTTGCTATAGTTTTACTAAATGGAAGTTAACTTAGTGCTATCAGGAGGCGCAGCAAAAGGCTTTGCACACATAGGCACGCTCATCGCCCTCGAAGAGCTGGGATTTAAAATAAGGGCAATAAGCGGGGTAAGTGCAGGCGCTATAGTCGGAAGCTACTACCTTGCTGGATATTCCCCGCAAGAGATGCTTAAGCTAATAAGTTCGACCCCTTGGGCTAAGCTCTTTCGCCCCTCCTTTCCAAAAAAGAGCCTCATAGGATTAGGGAAGATAGAGCAATATCTAAGAGAGACCCTTAATAAAAACACCTTTGAGGAGCTAAACGGAAAGCTCTATATAAGCGCGCTGGATTTAAGAAGCGCAAGCGTAATTACCTTCTCAAGCGGGGAGCTCATAAAGCCGCTGCTTGGTAGCTTTGCAATACCTGGCATATTCGAGCCTGTTGCATTTAGAAACGCGTTGCTCGTAGATGGCGGGATTGTCAATAACCTCCCTATTGAGCCTATTTTGGGTGAAAAACCCTGCATATGCGTAGATGTTACCGCAATTAGCGAAGTTAGCAACCCGACGAATATCTTTAGCGTTTTGATAAGAAGCTTTAACGCAATCTTAAAGCACACTTACCAAAGTAAGAAAATCCAATGTGATATCCTAATAGAACCAGACCTTAGAAGCTTTTCAATGCTTGGATTAAAAGACGCTCAAAGGATAACTCAGGTAGGATACCTCGCCTCAATTAGGGCTATAAAGAGCTGGCTTGAATGTCAAAAAAGATAATAATAAACCCCAAAGACGGGTTTTTAAAAACATCAAAACGCGTATTAAAGCTCGCAACACCGATAATTGCCTCAAATCTCTTATACACAGTTGAAAGCACAATCTCAATCCTGCTCGTTTCAGAAATATCCCCGAGCGCGGTTGCAGCGGTCGGATTTTCCGGCAGTATGCTTTGGTTTATCTACTCTCTAATGGCGCTTTCTTATACTGGCACAACGGTTTTGGTCGCACAAAGAGTTGGGGCTAACAAGGACCCTTCCCCTGCGCTATTTTGGGGGATATTAATATCGCTCCTTATTGCAACGCCTTTAACATTTTACGGAGAGGAGCTACTAAAGACTCTTATGAGAGCTCTCGGGGGCTCTCAGGATGTTATTTCTCTATCCGAAGAGTATCTAAAACCGATATTCACCTTTATAGCAGTTGGGTTTGTTGTTAATACAATTTACGCCGCCTATAACGGCTTTGGGGATACATCTACACCCTTTAGGGTTGCTGTGCTTATGAGCCTAATTAACCTCACAATATCCTACATTTTGGTAAACGGAAAGTTCGGATTTGAAAAGCTTGGCGTTGCAGGTGCAGGCTGGGGCATTGCAATCTCGGAAATAGCTGGATTTTTTACCTATCTTGCGCTCTATGTTTTTAAATCAAAGCCTTTTAAAGTAAGATTTTCCCCCTATTTAGAAGTTCTTCGCGAGATTTTCAAAATAGGTGCCCCAAGCGCCTTGGAGCGAGCCTTGACAAGTCTCTCTTTTAATGTATTTGTCGGAATGGTTGCAATCTTTGGGGATAGAGCTCTTGCAGCCCACCAGATAGGTCTTAGGGTGGAGAGCGCTTCTTTCATGGTCGGTTTTGGCATGATGATAGCAAGTAGCACTATCAGCGGTCAAAACTTTGGCGCAAAAAACTACAAAGGAATCGAATACGGCGTTTGGGTCTGCGCACATCTTGGGGCGATTCTTATGAGCATCATTTCAGTGCCCCTCGTTATCTTTGCAAAGCCAATTAGCGCATTTTTCAGCAACGACCCAGAGGTCATACGCTATAGCATCTACTACCTAACCATAGTAGCTCTATCCCAAGCCCCGATGGCTTATGCAAGCGTCCTCTCTGGCTCATTAAAGGGCATGGGCAAAACCCACCTGCCGCTCTTTGTTAACTTAGGCTCTTTCTGGGTATTTAGGATAATCCCCTCTATGGCATTAATCCAGACATTCCCGACCCCCATTCTTCCCTGGATTTTTATGAGCATAGAAACCGCCCTTCGGGCGATTATTTTTTACATAGTTTTCAAAAAGGTGTTAAATTCTTCCTATGGGTCTGTTCGTTGAGGACTTACTTAACTTTTCACATCTTTTGGACAAAGAGATAGAGTTTTTATTAACAAAAGAACATCTCTCAAACATTTTAAATGGGCTTGAGATAGAGCTTTCAGAGAGCTTTATCGCCATAAGTGGCAAAAAAAGGGGCTTTTTAGGCAGTAAAAAATTCGAAGTAAGACTCGCACCGCTCGAAAATAGCGTCAAAAAAGAAGCAGAAACTGGTCGTCAAATTCTGTGTTTCAAAGCTCTAACGCCCTCAAGCCTTAAGTTTTTACCGGATAGCTTTGAAAAAATAGGCGAAAATGTCTGTCTTGACATAATGCCGGCGGTTTCTCAAACAGGTCTTTATCAAAGCATCCCTCAAAAGCTAAGACCAAAGCTAACTATATCAAGATATCGCCTATCGGATAGTTTAAAGGTCTATTTTAAATTTGAAAAGTAATTACCACCTATAGCCCAAAGTAGCGCCCAAAAATCCCCGGCTTGAATCGTAAAATCCTATGTTTGAATCATCAAGTAAAGCACCAGCTATCGTTGATACATAAAAACCTTTGGCAGGAAAGTTAAGCAATTTGTAAGATAGATTAATCCCGGCAACTGTGTCACGCCTAATTTTATTAAAAATTGGGTCTTCTGAGTCATAGAATCTTTGCTTTGCAGAGATTGAAAGCACATACTGATAAGTTTTTGCCCTATAAATAACATCAAGGGATAACCCACCAAGGGTATAAGAGTTTGCATCGCCATCTGCAATCGAGCGAGAAAGAATAACCCTTGGTCCAATGGAAAATTTATCTACCCTTGTGAGGTATTGAAACCCGAGCTCTAAATTTAGATTATCCCTCGCGAGCTTAGGGTAGCGCTCTTTTACCAAGTCCTCCTTAACATCCGTATAGCTTCCCCTAAAGCTAATAAGATAGCTCTCTTTTCTATATGAGACCCCGGCTTCGTATTGTGGGGCTCTTGTTTTTGCGCGCGGGGCACTTTGCAAATACGGGTCTTTCCAAACCTTTCTAATTGGGGATATGCCTGCGTATACCTCAAGGCTCTCGCCCTTTATGCCTGCTTGCACCGAGGGGCTTTCGTTTATGCCAGACCTCAAAAATACATTTCCGTAATTAGTCGGAAAATTTAGATTAAAATCTATGATAGGAACGCCTTTTATAAAGCTATCATCAGGCTTTCCAAGGTCGTTAATTACTGCTTTGGAAGAGCTAGAGAGGTTGCTCTTTCCAAAAAAGAGCCCGCCACCTATGCCAAGCCTATTCTCAAGAGCAAAACAAGCGCCAAGAAACAAAGCCGTCAAAATTGTGCTTTTCATGGCAAAATTAACCTATAGACCCTCCACTCTTAAAATCCCTCTTTTTACCCATGAATAGCTTGGATTGACAGACTGGATTTTATTTAGTAAAAGTTTTTACGATGTTTGAAGGATTTGAAGAGTTAGAGGATAAAAACATCTACGAAACCGCCATAGCGGGCGAAAAGCCCTGCGTCATAGTTTTTTACATCCCGGGCAACGAAAGGAACGAGAAGCTCGCAGAAGTCCTTTTAAAGTATCAGCGCCTTTATGGTGATAAGGTTGGCTTCTATGCCGTAGATTCTACGAAAAACACGAGCGCAGAAGACCTCGGAATTTTCACCTTCCCCACGGTGCTATATTTTAGAGACAGCATGGAGCTTGAGCGCCACGATTACATCCCGAGCGAACCTCAGGTAGAGAGAGCAATAAGGAGGCTTTTGCGTCTTTGAAGCATATCTTTGCCCCGTGGAGGAGCGCTTACGTTGAAAGCGTTGGAAAGAGCTCTGAGTGTTTTTTATGCAAGGCGTTTAATTCCTCGCCAGAGGAAGATAGAAAAAATCTCTTGCTTTTTCGCGCGAAGCGCGCTTTTGTGATATTTAACCTCTATCCATATAACGCAGGGCATCTTATGATAGTGCCGAATGAGCATATAGGGGATTACGAGCTTCTTGATAGCGAAACAGCGCTCGAGATGCATAGGCTTTTAAAGCTCTCTATAAGAGCCTTAAGAAGCTGTCTTTCGCCGCATGGGTTTAATGTAGGATACAACCTTGGGCGCTCTGCTGGCGCGGGGCTTGAATCGCATATCCACCTGCATTGCGTCCCAAGGTGGAACGGGGATACAAACTTTATGACCTCGATTGGGAAGACAAAAGTAATATCCCAATCTCTTGAAGACCTCTATGACCGCCTCAAACCTATATTTGATTCCATGTGGGATGATTTTAAAGGTTGAAAACCTAAGCGTTAGCTTTGGAAACTTTAAAGCTCTAAAAGATGTAAATCTCGAAGTTCAAAAGGGCGAGGTTTTTTGTCTTATGGGAGAATCTGGAAGCGGGAAAAGCACCCTTTTATATAGCATCCTCGGGCTTATCAAAAACGCCAATATAACAGGTTCAATAAAGTTCAAAGAGCTTGAGCTAAATAAGCTTCCAGAGGAAAGCCTTAGGCGAATAAGGGGTGCTAAGATATCAATCGTTTTTCAAGAGCCATCGCTATATTTTGACCCACTTTATAAAATTGGCACTCAGATAGAAGAGACCTACATAGCTCACTTTGGCAAAAGCGGCGCAAGGGAAAGAGTTCTTAAAGCCTTAGAGAGAGTAGGTCTGCAAGAGTCTCTTAAGGTTTTTCATAGCTATCCTCATCAGCTCTCAGGCGGACAAAGACAAAGAGCATTTATCGCGATGGCGATAGTTTGTGACCCAGAGCTCATTTTAGCAGATGAGCCAACAACCGCGCTTGACGCAACTCTTCAGATAAAGATTTTAGACCTCTTTAAGAGCTTTACTTTTGAAGGTAAGAGCGTTTTGATAGTAACGCATGACCCAGAGGTTGCCTTAGCGGTCGGTGATAGGGTAGCGATAATGAAAGATGGTCAAATCCTTGAAGAGGGTCCAGTGAGCAAAGTTTTTCAAAATCCAAAGCATCCATACACTGCAGAGCTCCTTAGCGCGCTTTAAAAGACCTCAATTTTCTCCCCTAACTTAACCCCGAGCTCCTTTTGTGCGCTTTTGGAATAGATAAAAAGCTCAATGAGGTTAAAGCTCGAGCATATAAGCGCAGGCTTATGTGAGCTTTGGTAATTTTGAACGAATTGTAGCGTTATATCTCGAAATAAGCCCCCACTATAGTTGCCACATGGTATGTTGGTTATGCAATTTCCAAAACGGTCAAAGTAGATAACCTCGCCTATTAAGCGAGAGCCTTCTTTAAAAGGCTTTGGAAAAAGATGTTTTGGCTTCCAATCTATTTTAGGACCCAACGAAGATGGGCTTTCATTTAGGCTTAGGTGAGCAACCGCCTTGGCAAAGATGTCTCTTGCATGGAAGGTGTTGCTTGTTGGTCTAAATTTACTTATCAAGTAGGCGTCAAAGTTAAGGTTTAGAGACTCTACGGCGCTATCTATGAGTCCGTTATCGGGGGCAACAAAGTTATATCCGCCGCAGCTTACGCAAATTGGTCTTCTAAAGGTGCCCACCCCTGGGTCTACCACTGCCATAAAGTGGGTGTTTTTCGGAAAGTCATTTAGATGAGCCCAAAGCAAAAAAGCACCCTGACGTATGTTAAAAGGCTCAACCTCGTGGGTTATATCAATAATTTTAGCAGAGGGGTTTATACTCAAAATAACAGCCTTAACAATACCAACATAGCCGTCTTTTAGAGAAAAATCAGTAAGAAGTGCAATCAGCATGTTAATATGAGTTTATGGTAAAAGTAGGCTGGAGCATAACCCATCAGGAATTTACTATAAGCGACTATTATTACTTTAGCATATTGCAAAAAGAAGCCTTAAAGCAAAATATCATAATAGACGAGGTTTCAGATTGGAAAAGTCTTGAAAACTACCATACTATAGTCTTTAACTATCCAGAGATAGCCTTTAGTGAAAACGAGGTAAAAGA
>JANWVD010000055.1 GCA_025057715.1 Aquificaceae bacterium
GAAAAATCCCCCCCAGAACTCTATCTTATTGGCATCTCTTACTTCCTTGAGGGTAAGTTTGCTCAATCTGCTCAGGCTTTTGAACGGGTCTTACCTACAAGCTCTGTTAGACCAAAAGCCCTTCTAAGGGCAGCGGATGCTTACTACAATTTAGGCAACCAAGCCAAAGCTAGAGAATTCTACCTTGAAGTTTTACGCACCTTTCCAAATTCCCAGGAAGCCAAGCAAGCTGCCATAAACCTACTCCAGATAGGGAGAATAGCCTCAGAATCAGACATGGAAAAGCCCCTAAGAGAATACCTTTCCAAAGCCGATTCCAAAGACCCGCTCCAGCAAGAGCTCCGCTATCAGCTTGCAAGCATCTACTTAGAGCAAGGCAGGGAAAAGGAAGCTGAGCGAGAGCTCCTTGCTTTACTTGAAACCCCTCTTAAATACAGGGCAATTTTGAAGCTCGCTCAGATTGAAAAAGACCTCAATAGGCGCCTTGTGCTTTATTACACTGTCTATAAAGAATCCCCCATAGCCAAAGAGCGCGAGGAAGCTCGCTCTTCCTTAATAGACATATACTCTTCCATAGGCGATAGGGATAGCCTCACATCCTTGCTTCTTGAGGGCAATCAAGCCGATAAGTCAAAAGCGCTTTTGATGTTTATATCATCGGGTGATATAAAGCGCGCAAGGACAATAGCCCAAGAGCTCATCACTGCCCGCTACCGAGATTCACAATTTGAGCTCGCTTTGCTTGAACTCTATCAAAGAACTAAAGAAAGGCAATTTATTGACTATCTAAAATCAAGCCCCGACCGCTCCATAAGAGCAAAAGCCCTCTATCTTAGCGCCCTTGAAAACATCAAAGTGGGTAAAAGGTCCCAAGCTCTTGAAGAGCTCGTCGAGATTTCCCTGGGCTTTAAGGGCGAGGAGGTCTATAATCAAGCAATCATAGAGGGCGCGAAAATCCTCATCTCAATGGGCTCAAGAAAAGACGCAAGTTGTTTGCTGGAGCGTTTTGACGCCTCAAGCGCCAAAAAGGAAGAGCTCCAATCCCAGGAGTCTCTCAAAAAAGGCTTACCACGCTGTGAGAGGTATTAAAATTGTCAACCCTTTTTGAATTTTTATCAAAAGGCGGTCTTGCGGTCTATCCTTTAATAGCCCTTTCCGTATTTTCATGGGCTATCATAATTGAAAGGGCGTTAGCCCTTCGTACGAGCTCTCTCCTTAGCTCTTTACCGCCAGATTGGCGCTCGTATGCCATAGCTGGAGAGATAGATAAGCTTTCTAAGATTCTCTCAGAGGATAATTCACAAATTAGCCTCATTCTCCGTGCTCTTCTTGAGGACTATAAAGCCAAAAACCTCAATAGAAGCGAACTTCTAAGCACTGCGCACGCTTTAATTGACCTCCTAATCCCAAAAGTTGAAAAAAACATCGCCCTTCTTTCTGTCATAGCAAGCGTTGCCCCCCTGATAGGTCTTTTTGGAACAATCACTGGTCTAATCAAGGTCTTTTCTGCCTTTTCGTTTTCGTCTCCTGATGAAGCTCTAAAGCTCCTCTCGCTTGGAATTAGCGAAGCTCTAATTGCCGCAGCCATGGGTCTTGCGGTCGCAATCCCGTCGCTAATTGCCTATTGGCTTTTCCGCATCCAGGCAAACTCAGTTCTTTCAAAAATCGAGTCAGAGGTTATCCAGCTTGTGAGGCTATTACCTTGAGAAGAAGAAAAGCCCAGATAGAAGAGCGCGCATACATAGATGTAGTCCCGCTCGTTGATACCTTGCTTGCAGTTTTCCTCTTCCTTGCTTTAATGGCTCTTCAATCCCCAATTACCTTCCTTGCGGTCTCTTTGCCAATGGCTTCTCAATCCCAAAAGGGCTCTTTATCTATCTTAAGCGTTGACGTTTTAAAAGACGGCAGCTATCTATTTAACAACAAACCCATTACCCTCCAAGAGCTTGAATCCGTGATTTCAGGTGCAACATACACCTCAATTCTTATAAGAGCAGACGAGGAAGCCCCTCATCGCTCCGTGGTTGCTCTGATGGACCTTGCCAAAAAGCACAACATAGAGAATCTGCTTGTTGGGACCAAAAGACCCCGCTGATGAAGGTCCTAACGGCGCTTCTCTTACCCCCAGGTCTGTTTGTGATAGCTCTCTTAATCCTTAGCTTTCTATGCGTTCGATTAATTGCCCGCATCATTTCCCTCACTCTTGCAGGGCTTATATACTTGCTTTCCATAGAGCCAATCAAGGACGCCATTCTTATGCCCTTAGAGATGTCCTCAAGCGTTCCTAAAAGCCCAAGCGGCGATGCAATAGTCGTTCTTGGCGGTGGCTCTTATACCACAGGCGTTTTAAAGGAAGATTCTCTAAAGCGGCTTCTTACCGGCTTTACGCTCCATCGCGAGCTTAATTTGCCGCTCATTCTCTCAGGCGGCGCTTCTCTTGGGAGCTTGCCAGACGCAGAGATAATGCTTGGCGTTTTGACCTCTCTTGGCATTGACAGCTCTAAAATCCTCATAGAAACCAAAAGCAAAAACACCTTCCAAAACGCCTCCGAAGTTAGCCAAATATGCAAAAAGCACGGCTTTAAAAACATCATCCTAGTTACTTCCGCCTACCACATGCCAAGGGCTCAATTAGCTTTTCAAAAGTCGGGCATAAATATCCAGCCATACCCCACGGACTTTAAATCCGACAGGCGCTACAATATCTATAGCTTTATCCCGCGCGCAAGCGTCCTAAGCGAATCTACCAAGGCTTTGCGCGAGCACATCGCCCTTATTTATTACAAATACCTAATCGCGGGGGGAGATTCCCCCCGCAACCCCCCTTAGAGATATAATTTTATTAGGGAGGTCGGCTATGAGGATAGGATTGATTTTACTGTTCTCATTCTGGCTTATTCAGTCCTGCGGCCTAAATAACAACTCTAAGTTAGAACCCCATACCCAAAGTCAAATTGCGTCAAGAACAATCTCTGCATCCTTACCTCAGGTTGACTGCTCGGTGCTTGTCTCAAATGTCAACGAGCTAAGGGAAGCCTTAAGGCTCTCTCAATCAAACTCCAAGGACGATATCATATGCCTAAGAGCTGGTTTATACCAAGTTAGCGAGCCACTAATTTACGAAACATCCAACGGAGATGGTGGAAAATCCCTCACAATAAGAGCCTATCAGCCTGGCGTAATTCTATCTGGTTTATCAACCTCTCAAATCCTCCGAATCGATACTGACTCTGACAATAACACCTCAACATCTGACCAAGGTGCTTACATCCTTATAGAGAACATAACCTTCAGAGACTCAAAATCCAACTCTCAAGGTGGTGCAATTTACTTCAAAGGCTCTCACTCAACCCTTAGGCTTCATAACAACGTCTTTGCAGAAAACCTCTCTCACTTAACCGGTGGTTCAATCTATGCACAAACCTCAAACGGCTCTATTGAGATTATTAACAACACCATAGTGAAAAGTGTAGCCCGCGATGGCGGTGGTATATACATTCGTCTACTTGGCAATCTTGCAAAAGCCTATGTCATAAATAACATCCTTTGGCAAAACTTTTCCCTCTCTGGTGGCTCTGATTTATCAATCTCAAATTCTTTAGGCGGCGAGCTAAACATTCACAAAAATAGCCTCACCCTAAGCTCTCTTATTCTTTCCTCAACAAGACCAATGTCTATTGAAAACCTCTACTTCTTAGGCTCAAGAAGCTCTCTTTCCGGTAATTTTCAAGCAGACCCAATCTTTAAAGCAGGTTTATATAGATTGTCATCTGCTTCCCCTCTCATAGAGGCAGGTCTTAACCCGCTTGTAGATGGTCTTACCTTGCCAGACATAGATAAAGATTTCAAAAACAGGATAATCGGAACTTCCATTGACATAGGAGCATACGAATATTTCCAAGACTCGCCTGAAAGCCCTCAGGCTAACATAAACTACGATTCGCCCTCGGAAGCTCACTCTCAAGATAATCCTCAAGCCGTAAATAACAATAATAATCAATCACCCTGCGACTCATTTTGCTCAAACAGGGATGAGTGTCTAAACTTCTGCGGTAAGGATACGGATTGCACAAAGCTTTGTGATGATACGAAGCTTTGTCACCTTGCATGCGACGGCGGCCATATTTGCAAGCTATGCTCGCAATATCAAGCTATGTGTCCTAACAAAGATGGTTGCGTTCTACCTGACATATGCAAAATTTGCTCTGCCGATGGTGGTGGCAACGACGGCGGCGATGACGGCGGTGGCAAACCCCCATGCAATGACCAAAAACTTGGTTGTGACCCTGGCAAAGCCGACGGTGGTAATAATTCAAATGGAAATGGCACGGGCGGCAACAACGGTAGTAGCTCTGGTCAACCGGGAGGGACACTCTGTAGAGTAGGACCATGTAGTGATGGTGGTAATAACGGCGGCGGCAATAGCAACGGCAGTAGCGACGGAAGCAACCTTGGCAGAAGCAGCAACGGAACACCTAACTCTAGAAATAATAATGACGGTAGTTTCTCACAAAGAACCTATCTAAGACAGAAATAATTCGGCTATTTAAAATCCGCCCCCGCACATCGGGGGCTTTTTATTTATTTACTAACGAACTCTTCTCTAATTGCCTCTAAAAGCCTATCAACAGCCTCTTTCGCATCAACAGCCCTTATTTTGCAACCAGAAGCATAAATGTGTCCCCCGCCGCCGAGCTTTTGCGCAATCTTTGCAACATCCACCTTGCCTTTTGAGCGCAAAGATACCTTCCAAAGCCCCTCTTCAGGTCTTTCTATTAAAGCAAAAGCAACCTCAACGCCCTCTAAAGACCTCGGGAAAGAGACAAATCCCTCGGTATCAGAATAAAAACACCCAGTCTCACTAAGAAATTTTGAATAAACTAATATGCCAGCAACTAAGCCATTTTCGTAAACTTCCAAAGTCTCAAGCACCTTCTTTAAGAGCTCTATTCTTCTAAGTGGCTCTCTTTCAGAAAACATCTTGTGAGTAAGGTGCGGGTCTGCGCCCTTTTGCGTCAGTTCTGCCGCGAGGCTAAAAACCTCGGCTGTAGTGTTTGAATATCTAAAAAAACCCGTATCGGTTGCAAGCCCAACATAAAGGTTTTGCGCTATCTTTTCGTCAATCTTGCTTTCATCCCAATGCTTTAAAAGTCTGTGGATTAAACTCGTCGTTGATGGCGCATTTGGGTCAATGTAATCAAGCTCGCCGTAAAACTCCCCGCCTATGTGATGGTCAATCCTTGCCCTTCTTTTACAATTTACATTAGCCCCTAACCTATAAAAGCCACTTGCGTCAACTACTATGGCAATATCAAACTCCTCTTCAATTGGCAATCTCTTTAGATTTTCAACATCAGGCAGAAAATCCAAAAAGTAAGGAACGCTGTCTTTACAGCCAACGATTACATCCTTTCCCTTTAGCTTCAAAAACCTATATAGCGCAAGCGCGCTTCCAAGCGTGTCTGCATCTGGATTTTCGTGGCTTGCGACCAATATCTTCCCGCTCTCAGCTTCCAAAGCCTCGATTAATGGGATGCTTTGAGTAAGCATAGGCTGGATTATACCTCCATCAAAGCCCTAAACTCCTCTTGGCTTAGCTTGCCCATTTTAAGAACCTCTACATTTTCCTCAAAGTGTCTAAGCTTTGACATACCAACAAGCGAAGTGCCAACCCCCGGCGTTGATATTACAAACCTTAGAGATGCCACCGCATCGCTACTTGTTCCCATGACTTTTTTAAAATCCTCAGAGAGCCTTCCTAAGACCCTGCCTTGAAAGATGCTTGCACTTGTGTAGGTATAAATGCCTAACTGCTTAGATGCTTCTAAGATAGTCTTACCCCTTTGGCTTTTTGTCCTTATAGCATCAAGCATTCCAACATTGTATGGAAACTGAACAAACCTAAACCCGTGGTCAGGACCGCCCACATCCCTGGCAATGTCAAAAATCTCAAAAATATCCAAATGCGAGCTCTCGCTCGAATCTGCAATCAATCCCCTCCATGTTGCTATTCCGTAAAATCTCAAGCTTCCCTCTTTTATCCTGCTTTCAAGGTATTCAAAACACTGCCTAATTTGGGAAATAAACTCATCCTTAGATAAATAACCAAGCCCCTCTTCAGGGTTATGCAAAAAGTAAACATCTATAGTCTTAATTCCTAAATTCTCAAGACTTTTCCCAAAGCACCAATCTATAAAGCCCACCTTTAGGCTATGATAAGGACTCAAACTCGCATCAATAAGCCCAGTCTTTATAAAGCTCCTATGGATAAATTCCTGTGGCGAAATTCCGCT
>JANWVD010000056.1 GCA_025057715.1 Aquificaceae bacterium
AACTCCTTTCTTATGACTTGGCGGTCTTCGAGTCTCTCTTGGCGAATGGCGCCTTTGGAATCCCCGACAATCTCAAGAAGGTAGTATTTGCTCTTGTTTGGTTGAAGTTTGACGGTTAAGATACCTTTTGTTGCGCCCTCTTTGTAGAGCTCTGTTGAAAACCCAAGGTAGAGATTGGATTGCTCTGCGAGTTCTCCTGCGCGCCTCAAGGCGCGCGTTCCCGAAGCTATGTTTTTATAGAGCTCTTCGTCTTTGAGCAGCTTCCCAAGAGTACCCTCGCCTCGCTCAAGCCTTTGGGTAATCTCGCTAAGAGAGCGGGTAATGTTTGAGACGCTTTCCTTGTTTTGATTTAGAGTATCGTTCAGGTTTGAAGAGAGCGTATTCAGGTTTTTAGTGAGCTCCGGAAGAGTCGTGCGAAGGTCCTGGGAGATTGCTTTTAGGTTTGCAATCGTTTCTCGCGCGTCAGCGCGGTTTTCGCTCACTGCTAATTCAAGTTGAGCTGTCAGGCGCTCTATGTTTTCAAGGGTCTTAGGAAGGGTTTTGTTGAGCGCAATAGTGATTGCAGTCAGGTTTTCAATAGCGAGCTTAATATTTTGGCGATTTTCTGAAGATATCTCGCTAAGGGTTTGAGTCAGCATCTGCAGGTTTTGCACCGTCAATCGGAGGCTTTCGCGGTTTTCTTCAAGAAGGGCGCTTAGGCTTTTGGTTGCAAGTATGGCTTCGCGCACAAGCGCATCTATGTCAGAACTCTCTTTTGTTATTTGTATCCTTGAAGAGGGGGGAAGCTCCCCTGAAGAGTGCGTCCCAGGGTCTATGTCAAGATACTTATCACCCAAAAGCCCGAGGGTGCCAATCTGGGCACTTGAGTCTTGAAAGATTTTTATACTTTTATTTATCTCAAAGCTTACCAAAACGCCGCTTTCGGTTAATGTTAAAGACTTTACCTTACCTGCTTTAATCCCTGCGACTCTGACCTCGGCACCTCTTGAAAGCCCGCTGACATTCTTAAAAACGACCTTATATTCTTTACCTTTACCTGAGAAAAATTTCAGTTCACCAAAAAGTAAACTCAAAATCGCAAAGGCAAAAGAGGCAAGCAAAACCAAAGCTCCTACCTTTGCCTGGGGGGATAAGTTCATTGGCTTAATTATAGCCCCTTATATAATTAGTTTTGTGGTCAAAACGCGCTTTGCGCCAAGCCCGACTGGACTTTTGCATCTTGGAAATGCTAGGACCGCAATTATTAGCTACCTTTTTGCACGCTCCCAAAATGGGAGCTTCGTTCTTAGGGTAGAAGATACGGACAAAGAGCGCTCAAGCAAGGAGTTCGAAGAAAGCGTTATCAAAGACCTTGAATGGCTCGGGCTTGAGTGGGACGAATTTTACCGCCAATCTGAAAGATACGAAATTTACGAAGAGTTTGCCCAAAATTTACTAAAAGAGGGTCTGGCATATAGGTGCTTTTGCACGCCCGAGGAGATAGAAAAAGAGCGCTCAATTGCGTTGGCGAAAGGTGTTCCCTATAAATATTCCGGCAAGTGCAGGGCCTTGACAAAACAAATGTCCCAAAGCCTCGCAGATGAGGGTAAGCCTTTCACCATTAGATTTAAAACCCCCGGTAATTTAAAGCTCGGCTTTGTTGACTTAATCAAAGGTGAGGTTGATTTTAGCTCGGACGATTTTGACGACTTTGTTATTTTAAGAAGCGATATGTCACCTACTTATAACTTTGCAGTCGTAATAGACGACGCTTTAATGAATATAAGCCATGTAATAAGGGGCGAGGACCATCTTTCAAACACGCCAAAACAGCTCTTAATTTACAAAGCATTAAAATTCAAAGAGCCTAAGTTTGCACATCTTCCCGTAATCTTAGGTCAAGATAGGTCAAAGCTATCTAAGCGTCATGGTGCAGTCTCTATAAGTGCCTTTAGGGATTCTGGCTATCCGCCAGAGGCGATTTTTAACTACCTTGCGCTCCTCGGTATGTCAATGTCAGAAGGACAAAAGGAAATCCTTACAAAAGACGAGCTAATTAAAACCTTCGACCTATCACGAATTGGCTCTTCGCCAGCAATCTTTAGCTACGAAAAGCTAAAGTGGCTAAGCGGACAATACATAAGAAGCTACCTACCGCTTGAGAGAATCTGCAACGATATTGAAAAATTCTTAGAATACAGCTTTGACAAAGAATACCTATGCAAAATCCTCTCTAAAGTAAGAGATTCCTTTGATACTTACTTAGAAGGTGCAAACAGGTTAAAAACATTCGCGCCAACAACCATAAGCTTAGACGAAGAGGTCATTAGCGAGCTAAAGCCACTTCTTGGATACTTGCAAGAGCTTTTAAATCTATTGGAAAAAGAGGGCTTTTCCCCAGAAGGCGCAAAAAGGGCAGTAAAAACCCTCCAACAAAACCATGGGATAAAGCAATCAGAGCTTTGGAAAGCTCTGAGGCTTTCGCTAACTGGCGAGCGTCAAGGTATATCACTCGACATAATCTTTGAGCTTTTGCCAGAAAATCTCATTAGAGAGAGGCTCATTGGGGCTTTAAGATGCTAAAGCTGAGCATCTACAGGGTTGGGGACTCTCCGCGCGCAAGCGCGGGTTTAGTATTTTACCCCGGTCCTGAGGAGGATTTGAGTGAAATAAGAGCGAGGATTTTGCCCTATGAGCCGGAGGCTAATATCGTATTTATTTCAGCAGGCGCCGGCGTCATAGAGTATGGGAAGGTCCACACAAACAGAGCTATAGTAGTTTTCTTTCACAAGCCTATTGAAATACTAACAATAAGCAGCGAGGAGGAGTTTTCGCAGGCTTATTTAATTTTCGAGCGCGCGAGTTCAGCGCTCGTATTTTCGGACTATCCGAGCGGCGTTCTTTTAGAGAAGTTAGTAAGCGAGCTTGAATCGGCAGGCGTCATGATTGCAGGAGCAGTTGCATCGGATAACTTGAGCTTTAAAAACACCTTCGTTTACATAAACGATAAAAAAATCTCAGGCATAGTTGCAATGCTCTTCGAAAGTAAAGAAAGTATATTTACAGACTGGTATAGTTCTACTTATCCACTCGGAATTAAGATGCAAATTTCAAAAAGCAAGGGGAGAGTAGCAACAATCGTAAATGGAATGCCAGTAAAGGTCTATTTTGAGTTATTCCTTGAAGAGCTCAACTTTAACTTCCTGAATTCCTTTTTCGTAAGCACGGAAGAAAATTTGCCGCACAAGCGCCAGCCACATGCAAGCCTCGGCTTAAGTGAAGAAGGCTTAATATTTGCTAAGTCAATAGAAAGCGGTAAAGAGCTCGAGCTTGCGGTTTATAACCACAGCCTTAGTCAGGCTATCGCACAATCGCTCGAGGAGTATTTTGAAAAAACAGAATTCGACCTTTGTTTAGTCTTTATGTGCATAGGTAAAGTGCTTGCAATTGGTAGCGATAATGTAGAACTCAGCGCGCTATCGAATAAGGGTGTAGTCGGGATGTTAACATTCGCAGAAGTTAGCATGAACAGGACAACTCCATCCTTCCTTAATCTAACAACCACGCTATGTATTTTCAATTCAAGATTTCCTCTCTTACTTGAACCAAATTATAGCATTAGCGAGCACGAATCTACTATAAGAAACCTTGCTTTAAAAATCACAGAGCGCCAAGAAGGACTACTCAGCTCTCTCGTGAAGCAATTCTCCATCGCCATACTTGACGATAACGGCAAAGCTCTTTTCTATGACAAAAAACTGCTCTTACACTTTGATTCTGAGGAGGACTTCTTAAGAAAACTGTCAATGTGGGCATATAATTGCAAAAAAAACCCAACGCCAGAGTTTAAACTAAGGGTGCATACTTACGGCGATACGGTGAGATACTTTCGCATAAGCTGTATGAAGAGCGGTAATCATTATTACTTAATAATAGAAGACTTTACGCGATACGCATCGCTTGAGTATCTTGAAAGAAACATGATGTTTCACCCAATAACTGAACTTCCAACCCAATACTCCATCACAAAAAATAAAAAAGCATGGTGTATAAGCATAGATGTTGCATTCCTCAGCTGGATAAAAGTCAATAATTTAGAAGAAATAGCCAGAGAAATTTTACAAGAACTTGCACAGTATCTATCTAACTTCGCAAAAGAAAACGATATGGAGATTTATAACACTCTTGATGGGAATTTTCATTTAATTTCTCCCGTCAGCTCGAAGGAAGAAATGGTTAATATAGCACAGCAACTCCATAAAAAATTAACTTCAATGTCTTTTACCTCTACTGGGCTTAATCTCGATTTTTACATAATGGTATCTTACGGAAAGCCGCCAGAGATAATAGAGCTCTTCTCGGAATTTATCCATCAAAGAAAAAATACTGACGAGGTGTTCGTGCTCGATGAAGTAAAAGAGGAATTAACGAAAACACCAACTGAATTTTACAAATCCACGAGGGCAGTCGAAGCAAGGCGCTTGCAAGTTACTTACCAACCAATTGTTAACATAAACAGCGGGCAAATATACGCATATGAAGCGCTCGTTAGATTGTTTTCTTCAAATGGAGATAAGATAGCGATTCCTTGGCAAGCCTTTAGAAAAACTTCCCAATATAGAAAGCTAACAAAAGAAGTCCTGAGAAAAGCCTTAATATTGTCAAGCCAAAAAAACATCAAAGTCCATGTAAACTTATCTTGGGAAGACATACTTAATACGGATAGAATCAACGAAATAAGGAAACTAATAAAAGAATTTAGGCTTGAACGCGAGTTAGTAAGTCTCGAGCTGGTTGAATGGAGCGAATACCCGGTAAATAAACTAAGAGACGCCTTTTCTCATTTAAGAGAGTTTGCGTTTGTAGGGCTTGACGACTTTGGAATAGGTGTTTACGACCTTGCCACACTTGTAGGTTTAGAGTTTGATTACGTAAAATTTGATAGAGCATTTATCATGTTTCTAAAGGATAAAAGGACGCTAAACTTTGTATCCGGGCTTGTAAAGAGCTTCAAAGAGGTCAAAGTACAAACAGTAGCAGAGGGAGTAGAATCTGAAGAGGAATTAGAGCTCTGTAAAAAAGCCGGTTTTGAACTTGCGCAAGGAAGATTTTTCGGCGAACCGACGACAGAGGTATAGCATGCTCTTCATGCTGTCAATTTTCGGAGATGATAAACCCGGTATCGTCGCGAAAATAACAAAGGAGCTCTTTGAGCTTAATCTAAACCTTGAAGACTCTTCCATGACGCGCCTTGGAAGTCAATTCGGAATTTTATTGATGCTTAGCGGAGAATCAAGTTGTGAATGTATCAAAAAAGCACTATCCAACACAGTTAAAGAACTCGATTTATCCATCCTATGCAAAGCAATAACATTAGAACCACATAAGCCCAACTCTGAAAAAAGCTATAGAATCATTCTTCACGGCGAGGATAAGATAGGCATAGTCTATAGAGTCTCAACACTTATCTCAGCGCTTGGATTAAATATTATTGACCTAAGAACTATCAGACATTCTGATATATACCTTATGATAATGGAAGTCCAAGGAGAGGTAAGTCAAGACGAGCTGAGAGAAAAGTTGCAAGAGCTTTCAAAAGAATTAGAATTATCGTTAGATTTAGAGGAGGAAGAGGGAATTGGACTTTGAAATTTTAAAATATCCGGATAAAAGACTGCTCATACCCTCAGAACAAATCACAAACTTTGACAAAAACCTAAAAGAACTCTCAAACTCTCTTATAAATATCGTCCATTCAAGCCCAAAGTGCGTCGGCATTGCTGCGCCCCAAGTCGCCATTCACAAAAGGCTGATAATAGTGGACATAACAAACAGCAACCATAGACTCAAAACAGTTTGTAACGGCATTCTGACACTCGCAAACCCCAAAATCATAAAAGCAGAGGGGGAGATTTTAGTAAGAGAAGGATGTTTAAGCGTCCCGGAATTTACGGGAAACATTAAAAGATTCTTCAGCATAGAAATATACGCAAACGACTTAGAAGGAAACGAAATTAAGCTCCAAACGGAGGGCTTTGAGGCAATCGTGATTCAACACGAGATTGACCACCTCGATGGCAAAATCTTTTTAGATAGAATAGCATCACCAAAAGAGCTCTTTAGGAGAAAAAGCACCCATGGCCAAGTTTAGGAAGAACGGGATTAATTTAGAACATAG
>JANWVD010000057.1 GCA_025057715.1 Aquificaceae bacterium
ATCAGTTCTTTATACCCTATTGCTTGGGAGGAGGTTATAAAGTCTTCAAACCCCTCTTTTATCAACCTATCCACTTCTTCAACGAGCCCTTCTTTTAACATCTTCTCTACTCTCTGGCTTATCCTCTCTATTAGCTCTTTAGAATCTACTTCTAAGTAAAACCCCTCCAAATTAGTATCCTTTTCAAAAGACTTGTGAAAAGACGAAAACGGCCTTCCGGAGTTCATAAAGACTTCCAAGGCTCTTACTATCCGCCTTACGTCATTCGGATGAATTTTTTGTGCGTATGGTTTATCAACTGCCATGAGTTTTTGATAAAGCCAGTGTTTTCCCCTCTTTTGTGCAATTTCATAAAGTTTTTGCCGGAGTTTAAAATCAGGCTCGGGTGTTTCATCGAGACTAAATACCAAAGCCTGGAGATATAGATAAGTTCCCCCGCAAAGGATGGGAATCTTTCCAGATTGAGAAATCCTTTCTAAAGCCTCTTTTGCCAGCTTTAGAAAAATCATTGCGTCAAATCTCTCGTTAGGCTCTAAAATATCAACGAGATGATGTTTAATTTTCTTCATACAATCAATAGGCTTAGCGGTTCCTATGTTCATTTTCTTATAGACTATCATCGAATCAACGCTTATAATCTCTGCTTTCAAAGCCTCAGCTAAAGAGCAACAGAGCTCTGACTTTCCGCTCGCCGTAGGCCCAGTTATAATAATCATCAAAGAAACATATCTATACCCGCAATGCCAAAAGCCCCATTTTTATAACACTGTTTTGCCCTCTCAAAGCTTACCCCCCCAAGCGCATAAACTGGTAAACATACCCTTTCGCAAACCTCTTTCAAGGTTTCAAGCCCTATTGGTTTAGCATCTGGGTGAGACCTCGTTTTGAAAATTGGGGAAAGGGTAATATAGTCCGCACCCTCTTTTTCTGCCCAGAGAGCTTCTTCAAGAGAGTGCGCCGAATAGCCTACGATTAGGCTGCTCGATATTGATTTCACCACTTTTGGGGAAAGCTCGTCCCTTGGCAAATGCACGCCATCTGCGCCAACTGAAATGGCAATATCAACGCGAGAATTTATAAAAAGCAATGCCCCGCGCTCTTTTGTAATATCTCTAAGGGTTTTCGCAAGCTCATAGAGCTCTCTTGCGCTCATATCCTTTTCTCTTAGCTGAAACATTCTTACCCCTCTTTCAAGAAGTTCTCTAAAGCTCTCTACCGGGTTTCTTCGTTTTCTGTCGCTTATGGCGTAAAGCCTATGAAGCTTTTCGCGCATTTGTGCTAAAATTATAAATTGTGAGGGATTTTGACTTAAGTCTTTATCTGGTCACTGACGATGTTTATCTTGAAAACGCGGACAGCGTTTCTATTTTAAAACGAGCCATAGAAGCAGGCATAACTGCCCTCCAATATAGATTTAAGAAAAAATCAGCCTCAAAGATGTATGAAGAACTCTTAGTTTTAAGAGAAATCACAAAACACAATAAAACCTTGCTGATAGTAAATGACAGGGTTGATTTAGCCCTTGCAGTTAAAGCAGACGGCGTTCACATAGGTCAAAAAGACCTCCCACCGGATGTTGTCAGGTCTTTAGTAGGTGATGAGATGATAATTGGCTATTCTGTCAATTCTGTTGATAAACTTCTCGAGATAGAGAATCTTCCTATAGATTACATAGGCTTTGGCTCGGTTTTTGACACCTCAACGAAAAGCGACTATACCCTGGTCGGTCTTGACGGTCTTCGAAAGGCGTGCGGAATTAGCTCAAAGCCGGTAGTTGCAATAGGTGGAATCACATCCGCAAGAGTGCCGGAGGTCCTCTCGGCGGGCGCAAAAGGCATTGCCGTGGTTTCTGCTATTCTCGGCTTTGAGGATATAAGGAGCGCCGTGAGCTCTCTAAGAGAAGCAATTAAAACCTACTACACGAAAAAGCTCCATGAAAACTATCTATCTACTTGATTCACATGCACTCATCTATAGGAGCTTTTTTGCACTCCCAAAACTTGCGACAAAAGATGGCTTTCCTACAAGCGCTCTCTTTGGCTTTTTGAAAACGACTTTTAAGATTTTCAAAGATAAACCCCGCTTCGCGGGAGCAATTTTCGACCACCCCTCTCCAACCCATAGGGACTTAATTTACAGCGCCTATAAGGCGACTCGCCCCAGCATGCCAGACGAGCTAAAGCTCCAGCTTCCCGTTATCAAAAAAGCCTGCGAGCTTATTGGTATCTCACTTCTTGAAATAGAGGGCTATGAAGCTGACGATATTATCTACACCATTACCAAAATCGCACAAGAGAGCGGTTTCGAGGTTCTGATAATCTCACCTGATAAAGACCTTCTTCAGTTAGTTGACGAAAGGGTTAAGGTCTTCAATCCTCTTAAAGAAGAACTCTTTGACCGCCAAAAGGTCTTTGAAAAGTTTGGCGTCTATCCAGAGCAAATCAGAGACTTTCTGGCTTTAGTTGGCGATAAGGTTGATAATGTCCCAGGTGTAAAGGGCATAGGTCCAAAGACCGCCCCGGAAGTTCTTAAGCGCTATAAGAGCGTAGAGGCAATACTAAACTCCTGGGAGGATTTTTCAAAGGAATTTCCAAAGGCAAATAAAGAGGAGCTAAAGCTCTCTTATGAACTTATTGGTTTAAAACTCATTGAAAAACCCATAGCAAGCATCGAAGAGCTCTCTATAAAGCCCATGAAGATGGCTGAGCTAAAGGACTTCCTAGAAAAATACGAAATAAAGAGCCTTCTTAAAGAACTCTCAAGTCGCCCTACGCCAACACAGCAAAGCCTTTTTTAAAATTTAAACATGCCCTGGAATGTCATAGTCAGAAGGTCCTTTAGCTGGGCGCATTACCTTACTAACTACAAAGGTGCCCCAGAGCCAATTCATGGACACACTTGGAAGGTTGAGGTCTATTTAAAAGCAGATACGCTCGATGAAGGCGATATGGGCTTTGATTTTTTAGAGGTTCAGGAGTTTTTAAAAGTCTTGCTCCCGGACTATTGCCTTCTTAACGATGTTTTTGATTTTTCGCCAAGCGCGGAAAACGTCGCAAGGTGGGTTTATATCAAGGTTAAAGAAAAATACCCAAGCGTTTCAAAGGTGATTGTTTGGGAAAAAGAAGATTGCGGGGCTGAATATTTTGAATAAGCCCCCGAAAGGGGGCTTTATGTTTAAGCGGTTTGTTTTGCCTCGCGGGCTTTTTTGGCCATCTCTGGGTCGTATGCTTTGCCCTGCCAAAGCATTTGATAGACGACCTCGTATGTGCTTTCTGTGAGCTCTGCTACTTCTTTAAAGAGCTTGTTAAAGCCCTCGCTTCTGTGGGATTCCTCGTGGTCCTCAAGAGTCCTCCAGAAGGTTATTATCAAAACCTCACGGTCTTTGAGAGGGTGTTCCGTTGTTTGCCCAACTGTTGAACCCTCTAAAGAAACCCCGCCGGTGTTAAGGGCAACAAACCCCCCATAAAAGCCCGTGTCGGAGTGGTAGGTTTTGACATGCTCGCAGAGGTATGCAAGCTTTTCCATGACATCGTCAACAGTCACACCCTCTTTGAGCACAACGTAATTGATATTAATAACCGCGTCATCTGGGACATTGACAATTTGGTTTAGCATCTTGCACCTCCTTGAGTTTATCAGTATATCCTAATAACTTTATTGCCATAAGTTATTCTTATAAATACCATAAAAAAGCTTTCTTAACCCCCCTCGTAGGCAAGCTCGTAAAGCGACATTATGTCCTCTAAGGTTGCAAACCTTGGATTTATCTGTATGAGCCTTTGTGCAAGGTAGTTTGCATCTTCGGCGAGTCTTTCTAAAGACTGTTTTTCAACCCCGAGACCTTTCAAGCTAATTCGCTTATTTACGCTTTCAAGAAACTTTTCGTGTGCATCAACTGCCTTATGCGCTTTTTCCTCTTGACCCATGAGCTTTGCAAAGAGTGCATAAGCATCTTGATTTGAGCCATAGTTAAAACGCGTAATGGCAGGTCCGAGCGCGGCAAGTCCGTCTGCATGGGCTATTTGAGGATAGTGCGCAGACACAGGATGCTCAAGACCATGGATGAGAGCAACCCTTTTTCTATCTATCGCAATTCCGGCTAACATTGAAGCATAGCTCATATATGTTCGCGCCTTTATGTTTTGAGGCTCTTCTATCGCTACTTTTAGCCAAGAGTTTATATACCTTATTGCCATTATTGCAATCTCGGACGCAAAAAAGTCCTCTACTTTATTGGTTAAAGCCTCAAGCGCGTGTGTAAAGGCGTCAACGCCGGTTGTCGCGGTTAGATTTTCGTCCATGCTCAAGGTAAGCTCTGGGTCAATAATTGACGCTTTTGGATAGAGCAAAGAGTTTGCAATAGTTAGCTTCTCTTTACGAGCGGGGTTTGATATAACGCTGTAGCGATTAACCTCGCTGCCGGTTCCTGCTGTTGTTGGCACGAGTATCGTCGGTCTTGCAATGTATGGAATTAGCCTCGGCCCTTCTGGGTAGTTTACATAATCCCAAGCGCTCCCTTCGTTTGCGGAAACTATAGAGACCGCCTTTGCAGAATCTAAAGAGCTCCCACCACCAAGACCTACTATGAAATCGACCTTTTCTCTTATGGCAAGCTCGCTCGCTTTTGCTACAATCTTCGTACTCGGGTTTGGCTCAACCTCGTCAAAGACGATAATCTCCTCTATAGAGGACTTTTTCATATACTCAATCGCGCGCGAAAGCGCGCGGTTTTGTTTTGTGCTACTCTTACCTGTTATGATGAGTCCTTTAGTGCCAAACCTACGGGCTATTTCCCCAAGTCTTTTGAGAGAGCCTGGCCCAAAGATAACCTCGGTGGGTAGGTAGAACTCAAAGTTCATGCCTCGGTTATATCTTCGCGCTGAAGCTCTACCTCTTCTGGTATAGGGGTTTCTATGTTGAATGAAGGATAGGTCGGGAAGATTCCCTCTTCCTCTGCCTTTTCTGCACAATGCGCATGATACCTCGTCCATGGAATTGCCTGCAGGCGCTCTAATTGTATCTCTTCCCCGCAGTATTCGCATATGCCGTAGGTTCCGGCTTGCATTTTGTATAGAGCGTGGTCTATTTCTTTAACCAAAAAAATCTCTCTTGCTGAAAGGTTATCGAGGAGTTCTTGCGTGTAGGTCATTTGACCAATGTCTTCAAGGTCGCAAGGCTCTCTGACTTCCTCTTCGATTCTGGCTTGAGTGTCTTCTTTTTTCCTATAGCGCTCAAGGAGCCTCGCCTTTTCCTCAAGCAACCTATCCCTTAAGGACACCAAAACATCCTTCTCCAGCATTTAAACACCTCCCAAGTCAATCTAAGTTAGCCCCTAATTTTGTATTTTCCAGTCTTATTTACTTAAGAGCTCTTTCATCCTTATTGGTGCTTCGGTTAGAGGAAGCGATGAATCGTAAATTTCCCCCTTTACCCCGCATTCTAAGAAGGCTTCATAGAGCATCCTCAGACCCTTTTCGGCTTCTGGACCGTTTCTTCTCACTACCCATATCCAGTCTTTGTTGAGCTTGCCCTCTTTGTGCAAATCGCGAATCGCGTTGGCAACGCCCTCGCCAAGAGTTACATCAATGCGCGTGTTATTAGCAGTTCCGCCGCAAACTAAAATGCCCCTAAGCCCCGGCTTTGATAAGATGATTTTTGTAATTTTGTACATCTTTTCCGCAGGCGGGTTTCCGCCTATGTCTGTAAAGTTTGCGGGCTTTAGACCAACTGCGTAGGCGGTTTCTATCGTGACTGTTGAACCACCGCCGCCAAAGGTCATCATGGCAATATCGCCTTCTACTTCTACATAAGAGCCCGCCTTTCCTCTATGGTCATCGCGGTCTATTAAGGATGCTTCGATTTCTCTTTGAGTTGGTGGGCGTTTCATCGCTGTTCTGACGCCGTAAACTTTGGCAGGTGGGATACTCGCATCGTCGTCTATGCTAACAACCGCGTCAAGCGCGATTACTTTCAGCTTTTCACCTACTTGGCAAATTGCTAACGGGTTTATCTCAATAAGCCTTGCCTCAACTTCCCAAAATGCCTTCCAGAGGTTTGCTATAACCTCAGAGAGCTCTCTTAAAAGCCCCATATAGCGCTCTTCAAGATTTAGCTCAA
>JANWVD010000058.1 GCA_025057715.1 Aquificaceae bacterium
TTAGCCTCTCGTCAACTTTTACAACGATGGGTGTATGCTCAGTATCAGTATTTTGGATAATCCCAATTTGCCTTCCGCCAAAGAGCGCTTGAAGGGTTAAAACCGCCTCTTCCTTGCTAATTCCCGCTTTTGCGAGCTTTTCTTGGTTAATAACTACATTAACGAGCTTAGATGGCTCTTCGAGATAGATGCCTTCGTCGGTTATGCTCTCTGATTTTCTAAATATTTTAAGAACCTCTCTTGCTATGCTTTCTTGGGTTTTTAGCTCAGGCGCGTAAACTTCGGCAACGATTGGCGAAAGGACCGGGGGTCCGGGTGGGACTTCGACGACTGCGATATACTTAGCGCCATGCTTAAGCGCAATTTCTCTAACCAAAGGTCTTAATTTTTTGGCAAAATCGTGCGATTGCTCCTTTCTTTTGTCTTTGTGAATTAGGTTGATTTGGATATCTGCAAGGTTTGAGCTTTGGCGAAGGTAATAGTGTCTTACGAGACCGTTGAAGTTAAACGGGGAAGATGTGCCTACATAAACTTGGTAATTTGAAACCAAAGATTGCTTAGATATAACTGACGCTATCTCTTTTGCAACTTCGAGCGTTCGCTCAAGGCTTGTCCCTTCTGGCATATCTAAAACTACCTGAACCTCGCTCTTGTTATCGTATGGAAGCATCTTCACAATTATTGCTTTTGAAACTAAAAGCCCGATAGATAGGACCAAAAGCGCTATGTTAAAGCCATAGAATAGGTATCTTTTTAGATTACTTGATAGCATAGGTGCCATGATTGAGGTGTAAAACTTCCAATAGGCACCGCCTCTTGGGTCTTTTTCTTGCTCTCTTTTGTGAAACTGCTCTCTCAGCAAGATGTAGCTTGCCCACGGCGTTATTATGAACGCAACAAGTAACGAGAAAAACATCGCAACGGAGGCGTTTATGGGAATGGGCCTCATGTATGGACCCATTAAGCCAGTGACAAACGCCATTGGCATAAGCGCTGCAATGACCGTAAAGGTTGCCAATATCGTCGGGTTTCCAACCTCGTCCGTGGCTTTGATTATTGCTTCTTCTGAGGTTTTAGCGAGCTTTAGTTCAAACCACCTGTGGATGTTTTCAACCACAACTATGGCATCATCGACGAGTATCCCTATGGCAAAAATTAGCGCAAAGAGCGTGACCCTATTGAGGGTAAAGCCAAACATCTGACTTAGAAACAGGGCAATAGCTAAAGTGACTGGCACTGCTATTCCGACTACTATCGCTTCTCTAACTCCAAGTGCTACCGCAATCAAAAGTATGACCGAAAATGTTGCAATAAGGAGCTTCTTTATTAGGGTGTTTGCTTTTTCCTCGGCAGTTTCGCCGTAGTTTCTTGTGACGGTTATTTTAATATCGTTTGGCAGCTGGGTCTTTTGGATGTGCTCAAGCGTGCTTAAGACCTCTTTTGCGACATTTACTGCATTCGTTCCAACCCTTTTTGCCACTGCAATGGTGACTGCTGGATAGACCTCGCCTTGGTTAAAGCCGCTCTCGCCATGGTGAGGACCAAGACCCATAAATACGTAGTTGCTAATGTCAGCCGGACCATCTTCTACCTTTGCGACATCTTTGATAAAAACGGGCTTTGAATTTACAACTGCGACGAGAAGGTTTTCAACATCGCTTTTGGACTTTAAAAACTCGCCGGTGCGAATGGTTAATTCGTAATCATTTTGGGTGATTTTGCCAGAGCTCAGCTCTGAATTTGCGCTTCTTATTGCATTTGCGATATGCAAAACGCTTAATTTATAGGCTGATAACTTAACTGGGTCTAAGATTATTTTCATTTGCCTTGGTCTTCCGCCTACTATAAAAACATCTGCTACGTTGTTGACCTTTTTAATCTCGTTTTCAATGCTGTTTGCGATGCGCCTTAGCTCATACCAATCGTATTCCTTGCCCCAAACGGTGAGAGTAAGAATGGGGACATCATCTATGGACTTTGGCTTTATCAGCGGCGGAAGCGAAACGCCCGGGGGTGCAAGGTCCATCGCCGACATCATCTTTGTGTTTAAGTCAACGAGAGCCTTGGTCGGGTCTGTGCCTACGTAAAACCTTGCAGTCACTATCGCCATCCCGTCCATGCTGGCAGAGTAGATATACTCAATGTCTTTTAGCTCCCAGAGCTTTTTCTCAAGCGGGGTTACTACTCTTCGTTCCACCTCCTCCGGTGTTGCGCCCGGGTAGGAAATAAGAATGTCTATCATCGGCACTACTATCTGGGGCTCTTCTTCCTTTGGCGTTGTGAGAACGGAAAATACCCCAAGAGCAATGGATACTAAAATTAGCACCGGCGTTAGCTTAGAGCGAATGAAAGCCTTTGCTAAATTTCCCGCTATACCCATTTTTAATCCCCGACCTTACAGCCTTGGCAGGCTTTTTCTTTGCCAGAGACTACGACCTTCTCGCCAAGATTTAAGCCAGATTGCACTTGAACAAGTTCGCCAACTATCTCCCCGAGCTTTACGACCCTTAACTCAAGGGTTTTATCAGGCTTTAAAACCCACACTGCGTCAAAGTCAAACCTCTTAATAATAGCGCTTATCGGAATTGCCAGCTGGGTATGGCTTGATTTTAAAAATAGCTTTGCGTAAAGACCGCTCTTTAAACCGTCTTGCTCTGTTGGCTTTAGCTTCACCTTAAATGTCTTTGTGGCAGGGTCTACATGGTTTGATGTCTCTGCTACCTGTGCTTTCAGATTTTTACCAAGAGCCGGGACCTGAATCTCGAGCTCCTGACCTAAGCTTAGCCTCCCTATCAAGCTCTCAGGCAGATGCGCTTCAAACATGTATGGACCTGACTCTACTATGAGGAGCGTCTGACCGGGCATTGCCATATCCCCTATATCAACGCCCTTAAATACGACAATCCCAGATACGGGTGAGGCAAGTGTTGCGTATTTTAGGCTTGACATAATTGCCATCTTTTGGCTATTTGCGGATTCTTGCATTGCCTTTGTTTGCTCTACCTGAGCCTTTGCGGCTTCGAGCCTTGCTTTGACTTGGTCAAATTCCTGCTGGGTAATTGCCCCTTCTTTCAAAAGTGCAGAGTATCGCTCAAAGGTCTTTTGAGCCTCCTCGAGCTGAGCTCTTGCTGAGAGCTCGAGCTTTTGCGCTTGAACCTTTTGGTATTCAAAAGCTTGTGCCTGAGCGCTTAAATCGCTTGCGTCTATTTTAGCAAGAACCTGACCTTTTGAAACGGCTTGACCCTCGATTGCGTCAAGGTATAGGACCTTGCCTGCTATCTTTGTGGATAGCTCGATGCGTTTATTGGCAACTATCTGACCGCTGTAAGATTCGTATGCCTCTATTTGCTTAACCTCTTCAAAGCCAAGACCGGTTACGACCTGAGAGGCTCTCTCTACATTCTTTAAGCGCTCTTTTTTGCCCAAAAACCCGCCGAGCCATACAATTAGCGCAAGAATCACTAACGAAAATAGCCCAAACTTAACAAAGCCCTTCATCTTAAGACCTCCCTCATAAGCCCTGCGGAAAACAGGGCGTTTGAAAAGGCTATATGACACTCTCTTAGAGCAAGCACCTCCTCAAGCCTTGCCTTGTCAAGCTCTGTCTTGGCTTCTAATAAGTCAACAATTCTTCCAAGCCCGTTTTTGTAGCGGAGCTCTAATATCCTAAGAGCTTCCTCAGAGGCTTCTACCCTCTTTTTTGCCAATCTTAGCGCGTCAAGCGCGTTTTCGTATTCCGCTATGGCTTTTTCAAGCTCTAAAAGCGCTTGCTTGCTTAGGGCTTGGATTGTTAATTCGGTGGACCTTTTTTCCTCAATTAGAGCCCTTGAGCGAAGAAGCGTTGCTTGCCCTATTTCAAAGTTCATAGAGAAATTAAGCCCAAGCGTGTAAGAACTCTTACCATTAGCAAGCGGTGCGCTCTTTGAGCTATGAGAGAGCTGCGCAAAGCCATAGAACTGAGGCAGAATTTCAGAGAGTTCTGCTTTGTAAGATTGCTCTATGGCTTTGGCTTTTTCTCTTAGGGCGGTGATGTCTTGTCTTTGTAAAACTGAGCGCCGAAGGCGCTCGATTTGTAATTCTTCACATCTTTCAAGACTTGATACTTCGCCCTTTAGCCCGGTTAGGTTAAAGAGCGCTTGGCTTGCAAGGGCGTATTCTCTTTTTGCCCTCTGGAGGTTTTCTTCAGCTTTAAAGACCTGGGTTTTTGCGACCAAGGTATCCGAAAGAAGCGCCATGCCGGTTTTGTGAAGGGTTTCAGAGAGTCTTAGATGCTCCTCGGCGAGCTTTAGTCCCTGTTGTGCGACCTTGATTGCCTCCTTTGCGCTTGCGGCATTTACGTATGCTTGGTAAGTCTCTTTTAGTATCAGCTGGGTTTTTCGCTCAATTTCAAGCAAGTTTGCGCTTAACTCGTGTTTTGAGGCTTTTGCTATCGCTTGGGTTTTGCCCCCAAGCCAGATGGGAACTTCTAACGTTAGCTTTGTTTCAAAGTTTGACCTCGGGTCTGGCTCTCTAAGCGCGCTCGGCGAAAAGTCCTGTGGAGAAATCTCACCTTGGTTTAGCTTGCTTACTAAGAAAAAGGATGGCATGTTGCCGTGGCTTATGCTCTCTTCTAATTTCAGTCTTGGGAGTGATAGTCTGCTTGCGGATTTGGCTCTCAGCTCTGAAGCTCTCTTTTGATGCTCGAGAGCCTTTATGCTCTCGTTGTTATTAAGAGCTCCTCTTAGGGCATTTGACAGAGTTATCTCGCTTGCCTTCGCAAAGCAAAGTATTGTCAGCCCAACCACAAGTACCTTTAGCATATTAGAATATTCTAATATCTTAAAACTCCTTGATTGTCAAGAGTTTAAGATTCGCTTAATCACTTCGACTATGTAAAACCGAAGTTTTAGATAGAGTGTTTCTTGCATCTTTGTTTCAAAAGCGAGCTTTAGCTTCCCTGGACCTTCTTCGCTTATGCTAACGAGAGAAGCACTGCCAGAGACACTTGAGAGCTCCTCTCTTCCAACAAAGCGGAATTCTACCTCTTTATTGATGATGTCGCTGGCAAACTCAGGGTCGTTGCACATTATGGCAAAGCCTTCTTCTGATATATCGTATGGCTCAAAGCTCCTGATAGGTCCGGCAGTTTTTAAAAGCACCTTAAAGCCCATATCTTCTGGAACCATGACTCTCGGCTTTGACCTATCGCCGAATTTACCCTCTCGACCGTATAAAAGTTCTACTATTAAATGCTCGCTCTTGCCGACTACCCGCCCTTGCAATAAAACTCCGCCGTAGGCAACGCCAACGCTATCCCCCACTAATATGAATCTCTTTATTAGATGTGTTAGTTCAAGATGCACGACGAGGTCTCTATGCTGGAGCTTCTTCGTGCTCGTTCTAAATAGGACCTTGTCGTCTATGATTTTATAAACTACTGCAGGCATCTCAGTTCTCTGTAATTAGCTTTATAAACCTCTCCATCCTAACGCCGCGCGAGCCTTTGAATATTATAACCCCACTGCCCTCGCTTAGGCGTTTTTTCAGCTTTTCTTCACTTTCAAGCCTAAAGCAATTGCCTTTTGCTTTAACGCACTCCTCGTAGGCTTTTTGCATCCAGCGTCCAAAAAACCAACACTCTATGCCGTATTTAGCGCACATTTCCCCAACTTGCCTATGGAGTCTTTCTGAGTATTCCCCGAGCTCTAACATATCACCTAAAACAGCCAGCTTTTGCCCAGAGAAAAAGAAGTATCTTAAACTCTCAAGAGCGTTTTTCACAGAGGGCGGATTTGCATTGTAAGTGTCGTCTATCAACAGCCAATTCCCCCACCTTATGGGTCTAAACCTGCCCTCTGGCGGCTCAAACTCCCTAAGGTTTTCGCAATACCTTTTCCAGTCTAGACCGACTACTTCAAGCACCTTGAGCGCGCAAAGAGCGCTTTTCAAAAGCCCAAGGCTGGCGACGGGCAAAGCTATCTCACATGTCTCAAGGTTTGCTTTGACCCCGTCATCCCCCATAGTTAGATTTTTTAGTTCATCAAACGAAAAAACTGCCCTTCGGGCAAG
>JANWVD010000059.1 GCA_025057715.1 Aquificaceae bacterium
ATCTTGTCAAAAAAGGTGGACAAATAGTTGCCTATGCCTTTGTGGACATACACAGGGTAAGAACCCAGCCGGAAGTGATACTTTATTGCATTAGACCAGATGGAAAGATTGATGTCATAGAGGTACTTGCCTTTTATGAGCCCCCGGAGTATTCACCCGAGGATAAGTGGCTTGCTCTTTTTGTGGGAAAGCAGCTTGAAAAGGATAATCTTCGCCTTCGCAAGGATATTCCAAACATAAGTGGCTCTACTTTAACTGCGAGGGCAATAACTGACAATGCGCGCAAGGTGCTTGCGCTCTGGCAGGTGCTATTTCAAAAGCCATGAGGTTCTTTATAAGCGCAAAAATTAGACAAAACCCGGTTTTACATGCTTCTGTGATTGCCTTTGTTATTTTTAGCCTTTTGCATTGGCTTTTTTCTTGGTTTTACTTTTACTCTAAATACGGCTTTAGCAAAGAGAGGTTAATAAGCTACTACTTTTTAGACCCAATTGAGCCACAAAGACCATCGCTTGCCCAGCTTTCAGAGGATATGCACGTTTCGCTTTTTGTAAACTTTATGCTAATTATTGTTCTTCTTTCAATTCTTGCTACAGTTTCTCGTCTAAAATTTGCGGTCTTTGTTTCTGTTTTTGTCTCTATCTTGGCGGGACTTTATATTCTTTCTGACATAGCAATATACGCATTTGGTCCGCAAGCTGTCATCGCAAAGCTAATTTTCTTTGTGCTTTACCAGCTTTCGCTCGCTATTGCTATTGCTTTTGTAGGCTTTAAGGTCTCTTTTGAAGATTCTATCCCCCCCAAGACTGAGTTTCTTAAACTAATAGTGGGGATATTCGCTATATTTTCCATAGTTTTTTTGTTAGTTAGCGCTCTTAATTTTTTTCTAAAGATGGGCTTTAGCGCTCAGGGCGTTAAAAATTACTACCTTGGCAATAGCGAGCTTTTTTTAAAGCCTAAGAGTATGGAAGGAATTATGAAGGTCTTTTACCCCCACATTATTGCCATGGCGATTTACTCGCTTTCTTTATCTCACCTGCTTGCTTTTACAAAGCTTAGTAAATTTATCGCCCTAACTATTGGAATTGTTGTGTTTTTGTTTTCTTTTCTTGATAATCTATCAAGCATCTTGATTCTATTAAGTGGGGCTTTTGCCTATCTTAAGCTAATATCGTTTGCGGTTTTTGAAACTTTTGCGCTCTTTGGCTCTTTGGCTTTGCTTTGGTCTATCCTCCGAGCGTAAACATCTCCATCCTCTTTTGGTCTTTTCTTTTTAGACGCTCTAAAGAGTATCTATCGGTTCTTGACCTCCAGAGATTTTCAATCGCATTAGAGATTTCTAAGTCGGTCTTATTAGAGCGCAAAAGCTTTTTGACATCAAAACCCTCGCTTGCATAGAGGCAGGTAAAGAGTTTCCCATCTGCGCTAAGCCTTAGCCTGTTGCAATCTAAGCAAAATGGCTCGCTAATTGAGGATATAAATTCGACCCTCTGACCGTCAATTAAGTAAGCATAGCTTACTTCCCCGCTCTTTCTTTCACCAAGGGGAAGCACCTCGAAGTGGTTTTTAAACTCGTTAATTAACTCTTTTGAGCTAACTACAAGCTCTTCGCTCCAGCCATTTAAGGTTCCAACGTCCATAAACTCTATAAACCTAATCACAACGCCCCAATTTTTGAAAAATTTAACAAAATCGACCGCTTCGCGGTCATTTATGCCCTTTATCAAGCAAACATTTATCTTCACCGGGTCAAAATTAAGCTCTTTGGCTTTATCTATTGCCCTTAAAACCTCAGATAGCTTTAAATCTCGCCCCGAGAGCTTTTTTAAGACATCTTCTTTTAAAGAGTGAAGGCTAAATGTCACCCTCTTTAGCCCGGCTCTTTTTAGCTCTTGGGCTTTTTTTACAAAGCCGGTGCCGTTTGTGGTGAGGGTGATTTCTTTAAGGTCTAAAGAAGATAGCTTTTCAATTAGCTTCTCAAGGTCTTTTCTTAAAAGCGGCTCGCCGCCAGTTAGTTTGACTTTTCTTACGCCAAGATTTGTCAGGATTCTTACTATCCTCTGTATTTCCTCAAAGGTTAGAATCTCGGACCTTTTGAAAAATTCGTAGTTTTGTCCATCTGGCATGCAAAAGGTGCATCTTAGGTTGCATCTATCGGTTACTGACAGCCTTAGAGTTTTTAAAGGTCTTAAAAAGCTATCTTTTAGCTCACCCAAGATTCGCTCCTATCTTCGAAAACTTCCTTTTTCCATATAGGAGCTTTTGATTTTACCTCGTTGACTATGTGCTCGCAGGCTTTGAAGCACTCTGCCCTATGAGAGCCAAAGACTGCAACCATGAAAGACTCTTCGCCTACTTTTACCTCGCCGATTCTATGATGGATAAAGGCTTCGATAAGCTTAAAGCGCTCTATGGCCTCTTGGCGTATCTTAGATAAAACCTCAAGCGCCATCTCTTCGTAGGCTTCATAAATAAGCATCTCTACATTTCCATCTTCAGGCGCGCTTCGCGCAATTCCAAGAAAGATAGAGCTAGCCCCGCACTCTTTTGGCGGGGAGTATCTCTCATTTAAAGCTCTTAAGCCAAACCACTCAACGCCTAAATAGATTCTCGGAAACACCTTTTTAAAATTAGCTTAATTCAAATAGGCTAATATGATTAACGACACAAAAATCTCGCCCCCCGATAGGGGGGCGGTTTTGGTTTAATCTAATTTAAATGCAGGAATTATTGAGAAGGCTCTCAAGGGGCGAGAGTCTTTCTAAAGAGGAATGCAAGAATGCTATAGAGTCCATCCTAAAAATGGAAGTAAGCCCGTCGCAGGTCGGGGCTTTTCTGATGGGACTTTCGCTAAAGGGCGAGACGGATGAAGAGCTCGCGGGGGCTATTGAGGCGCTTAGAAGCAAGGCGCTTAAGATAGAGGTGCAAAACCCAGAGGCTCTTGTGGATAATTGTGGCACCGGGGGGGATATGTCTAATACTTTTAATATCTCAACAGCGAGCGCTTTTGTCTTGGCCGGCAATGGGGTGAGGGTGGCAAAGCATGGCAATAGGTCAGTCTCTTCAAAGAGTGGAAGCGCGGACTTTCTAAAGGCTCTTGGGGCCAAGATTGAGCTAAGCCCTGAGAGTGCCCTTAGGCTCTTAAATGAGGTTGGGATTACCTTTCTCTATGCGCCATCCTTCCATCCTGCCATGAAGGCAGTTGCGCCAATTAGAAAAGAGCTCGGCTTTAGGTCTATTTTTAACATCGCAGGACCTCTTTCAAACCCAGCCTTTGTCAAAAGGCAGATAGTTGGTGTTTATTCAGAAAGGCTTTTGCCTGTGGTTGCAAAGACTCTTAAGTCCCTTGGCTCTATCAGGGCTTTTGTTGTCTTTGGAAAAGAGGGTCTTGACGAGGTCTCAGTTTGCGGCGAGACTCTATATGCCGAGGTTAAAGATGGGGATATCAGCTTTAGCACATTTCATCCCTCCGAGATTGGCCTAAAAACCCACGATATAAGAGCCTTGCAGGTAAATTCCCCAGAAGAGAGCGTTAGAGTGGTTTTATCTGCTTTAAGAGGCGAGAACTCTCCTTCGCTTGATGCGATATTGGTTAATTCTGCCTTTGGTTTTGTTGTTGCTGGTCTTGCTAATAGCATCTTGAATGGCTTTGAGATGGCGAAAGACTCGGTCTTTTCAGGCAAGGCTTACAAAAAGCTAATGGAATTTGTTGAGCTTTCAAAACAGCTTTGAAGATAGGAAGGGTTTTTTACATAAATACCATCCCGCTCTTTTATAGCTGGCGCGGGGACTTTGAATTTGTTGAGGGTCATCCAAGAGAGCTCACGCTTGCTTTAAGAGAGGGCAAAATAGACGCCGGGATAGTCTCTTCCGTAGAGTATTTAATAAACAAAGAAAGATATAAGATAGTTGGTGATTTTTGCATAGCAAGCAAGGAAAGAGCTTGCTCGGTTTTGCTTTGTTCTAAGAAGGAGCTTGACAAGATAAAGACGCTCTCGCTGAGTAGCAGCTCGCTAAGCTCTAATCTTTTGGCTATTTATTTGCTTAATAACGTCAAAGTATTAAAGCCAGATTGCAAGGCTGACGCTAAAGTTGTCATAGGCGATAAAGCCCTTGAAAGCGCCAAAAGCTGCGATTATGTTTACGACCTTGTTTCACTATGGCGCTCAAAGACTAATCTTAGCTTTGTCTTCGCGCTCTTTTTAGTTAGAAAGGATGTGGATACTTCAGTCATAAGAGAGTTAGAGCTCAATCTATCTAACTCACTTAATGAGTTTTTTAGTAGCTTTCCCCGGCACTTAGAATCAAAGAGGGAGTATCTAACCAAGTGTTTGCACTATAGATTAACGGATGAAGATATTCGCTCGCTTAAGATTTTTGAGGATATTGTCTCTGGGCTTTATAATCTCCAAAAGGAGGTTTTGGAATGAAGCGATTTTTAGCCATCTTTGCCGTCGCTGGCGTTTTTATTAGCGCCCTTTCTTGTGCGGCTGGGACCTCTGGTTCGGCAGCGCAGGGAGCTGGCGTTGGTGCAGTCGGCGGCGCAGCAGCTGGGGCTTTGATTGACAAGGAGAATCGTTGGCGCGGTGCAGTAATTGGCGGGGCTTTAGGTGCAGTAATTGGCGGGACCATGACGGAGATTGCTTCAAGGTCAGCGAGAGAAGCCGCATCTCAGAATAGACCTGTTGAATACATTTCCGAGGACAAAAAGCAAAGGGTGGTTTCAGAGCCAGTGGCTAACAGAGGAAATTGCAGGATAGTTAGAACGACGTACTACCAAGATGGCAAACCGGTAAAGACCGAAGAGAAAGAAGTTTGCAACTAAGTTTTGGCGAGGTGCCGGAGTGGTCGAACGGGGCGGTCTCGAAAATCGCTGTGGGTCTTTGTGGCTCACCGGGGGTTCGAATCCCTCCCTCGCCGATTGGTCTTAAATGCACGTTTTGGTTATAGATAACTACGATTCTTTTACTTACAACTTAGTTAATTATCTTTCTGTCCTTGGGGCTAAGGTTTCGGTTATTTTAAATGACGAAAAGACCATTCAAGAGATAGATTCCATGGACATAGATGCCATACTTATCTCCCCGGGGCCTTGCACGCCTGCTCAGGCGGGAATTTCTGTGGATGTTATAAAGACCTTTTACGAAAGGCTGCCGATTCTTGGCGTTTGCCTTGGACATCAGGCAATAGGGTATGCCTTTGGGGCAAAGATTATAAAATCCAAAAACCTAATGCACGGCAAGGGCTCTTTCATTACCCACGACTCTCAGGGTATTTTAAGGGGCATCAAAAACCCATTTTTTGCAATAAGATATCACTCTCTGGTTATTGATGAAAAAACTATGCCGGATAGCTTGCTCATACAAGCAAGGTCTGACGATAATGAAATTATGGCCATTCGCCACATCAGTAAGCCCCTTTTCGGCGTTCAGTTTCATCCAGAATCTGCGCTTTCAGAATGCGGAATGGAGCTGCTTAAAAACTTCTTAGAGATTGTGGAGGGTGGTCTTTGAGGGTTTTAATTGTCGGCAAAGGCGGTCGCGAGCATGCCATTGCTTGGAAAATTTCCAAAAGCCCGCTTTTAGACAAGCTCTTTTGCATAAATCCAAACCCCGGGATGCAAAGCCTTTGCTCACCATCCAATGCAGAAGATATTCCCAAATTCTGCAAAGAAAACGGCATAAACTTAGTAATCATCGGTCCTGAAAATCCAATCGCGGAGGGTCTTGCAAATAGGCTTTTAGACTCTGATATAAAAGTCTTTGCCCCAACTGCCGAAGCTGCCAAGCTTGAAGCGAGCAAGGTCTTTGCCAAAAGGCTTATGGAGCGCCATAATATCCCAACTGCTAACTTTGAGGTATTCGAAGATTCTCAAAAAGCTAAAAGGTTTGTAAAGGACTTTGGCGCGCCAATAGTTATAAAAGCCGACGGTCTTGCAAGCGGAAAGGGCGTTTTTGTATGCCAAGATATCAACCAAGCCCTCGAAGCAATAAACCTTCTTATGTCCAAGGATAT
>JANWVD010000005.1 GCA_025057715.1 Aquificaceae bacterium
CGGATATCCATGTGGAGCTCGAGAGGACCAAAATTACCTACGATTGTATAAGCGAAGTAAGCAGGGATTTTCTAAAGGATGTTTTTCTTATAACAACTAACCCAGTTTGGACAGAGTGTTTCGACCTATTTCAGCAGGGTGGTGTCGTTTTAAAAGAACACGATTCTGGTGCTTCTTTTTTTGATAAAGCTATCCCAAGAACGATAAATAGCGGGGTGACCGTCGGTTCTCTTGGTGTTTCTGTCGCGCTTTTGCTGGGGTTTAGAGAGATATATTTAGTAGGTCTTGATCTTGGTAGTAAGATTCCAGAGCTTCATCATTCTACAAATACTAACTATTATAATTCTGATAGCTTTATGTCAAAACTTCCTCATTCTAGATTTGATAAGGTAGTTAAGGCAAACTTTGGCGGTCAAGCGTATACTAACTCCTACTTTTGGTTAACTGCACAAAGTATATCCCAGAATTCACTAATTTATAAAGATGCTTCTATTTTTAATCTCTCTGATGGAATTTATATTTCTGGAACAATTCCTTTAATGATGGATGAATTAAATTTTAATTCTAAACTTGATAAAAAGCGGCTTCTTGATGTTATATTTAGCGCTTTCAGCAGAGACTATGCTTTTGATGTCGATGTCTATTTTAATAAAGTTCGTCTTTGTATACAGGATATCGTAGATTCTATAACTCAAGCTCAAGTTAGAGATATAAAGAGTTTAGTTGATATAGCTACAGGAGTTGAAAAAGCTATTTTGAGTTATAAGGATATTGCACACTTATTTACTGGCGATTTAAGAGCTGCGAAGACGATGCTTATAGGCGCTGTTTTAGAGGGGGGTATTACCCCCCCGGAGGCATGGGAAAGGTTTAGGTTTCATACGCTTAGATACCTTGAACTATGCAATGCAGAGCTTACGAAGTTAAGTTATTCAATCCAGCACTTAAAAGGTGCTACATCAACTGAGCAGATGACCTTATAGGTATTTATGCCTTGAATAGTTGCGTGAAGCTCGCCTTGGGATAAAACACCCTCGAAGCAAACAGGCTGGGTTTGGAAATTTATAATTACCATGCCACCTGCGGTTTGAGTATTTGAACAGTTTGAAAGGGAAGATATATTAACGGCACCATCAGTGCCTTCCGAGGTGCAGTAGGATACTATTTCTGCAAAGCAAGTCCGAGCTAATGGAAGAGCATAAGAAGATATTCGAGCTTTAGCCATGTAGGAGAGATATTGTGAAGTCGCAATAGATGCAAGGATGGCAATGATGGCAAGAACTACGAGTAATTCTACTAATGTGAAAGCACCCCCCTTGCGGGGGGCTACAACACACCACATCAGTTTTCCATTATGGTGCACTTAACGGAAGCGTTAGATGTTACGCAGCGTGCGTAAAAGTCAGTAACGTTAGCTAGGCTTGCGTCCACTACCGCACTGCTTAGTTCACCGTTTGTAGCACATGTTCCTCCGGAAACAATTAGGGTTACGTTACCACCGGCAGTTGCAACGGCAGCGGTTGGGCAGTTAGTGAATGTTGCAGAGGTATAACCGCTTGGGTCCTCGGCACACTTAGCTGCTCTGTCCATAAGACAAGCACGTGCGAGAGGCTCTGCGTAGGAGCTAACCCTTGCTTTGCGTTGATATTTGAGATACTGAGGAATTGCCAAAGAAGCAAGGATGGCGATAATGGCAATAACGACAAGAAGCTCGATGAGGGTGAAACCCCTGTTTGCCCTGAGGGCTTTTGCGGTTGCGTTGTAAAGCATAGCTAAACCTCCTTTAAAGTTTTTCCTCCCTCTCTTGCCCGGGCATACTGGGAGGTATGTATGTAATTCTATATAGATGGTTTATCAAGTCAACTTTTTCACGAAAAAATCACGAAAGAGATTACTGCGGTTATGACAAAGTTTAGCAAAGCAAGAGGGAGCATAAGCTTCCAGCCAAGGTGGGTAATATCTCTAGCTTGCAAACGCGGGAGAGTCCAATGAAGCCAAAGAACGAAGAATACAAGCACTGAGACCTTTAGAACAAACCAAACAGCGGGCGAGATAGGTCCAAAGATTGATGGACCTAGCCAACCACCGAAAAACAAAAGCACGGCTAAAGAGCTTAGTGCTACTACGTTTAGATACCATTCAGCAAGCGGAAAGATGCCAAACCTTATGCCGCCGTATTCTACGTTATAGCCAGTTACTAATTCTGCCTCTGCCTCTTGGATGTCGAAGGGGACCCTGCCAGATTCGGCAAGCATACAAAAAAGATACAAAATAAATGCAACTGGTTGGTAGAGGATAAACCATCCAAGTTCTTCTTGGGCTTTAACAATTTTTGACGCATTCATGCTGCCAGCAAGCAATACAATCCCGAGCACGGACAGACCAAGCACTACTTCGTAGCTAACTATCACTGACGCTTTACGGAGAGAGCCAAGGAAGGCGTATTTTGAATTTGATGCCCAGCCAGAGAAGATTGTGCCATAAACTGCCAAAGAGCCAAAGGCGAAAATAAGAAGAAGGGCGATATTTACATCCGCAATGACGGGCTTAACTGTTTTTCCAAAGATTGTAAACTCAGGTCCTAAGGGGATGACGGAAAATAGCATCAAAGCTGGGGCAAGCGCCATTGCGATTGAGATATAGTAAAGAACTCTATCTGCCCCCGAGGGGATTATGGATTCTTTTGTAAGAAGCTTTATTCCATCTGCGAGGGGCTGCAAAATACCAAAAGGACCAACGAGCTTTGGCCCAATTCTTCCTTGGATATGACCTGCGAGCTTTCGCTCAAGCCAAGTTAGGTAAGCCCCAAGACCCATAAAAATAGCAAGAATGATGAGTATTTTTAAAAGCCCTATTATTAAATCAAGGGTGCTCATCTATCTGTCTCTCCCACGACCGGGTCAAGGCTGCCAAGGAGTGCAATGGCATCTGCGATAGTTCCATCCTTTATTAGCTTTGGAAATATTGAAAGATTATACAAAGCTCCCGAGCGGATTCTTAGCCTATATGGTTTTGAGCCACCCTTTGAGAGGATGTAAAAGCCAAGCTCGCCCCTTGGATTTTCGCCTGCGCTATAGACCTCGCCAATTGGGGCGCTTTCGCCGTGAACTACTATGCGAAAGTTCTTTACCATATCCTGAAGGTCTTTGAAAACCTCCTCTTTTGGCGCCATTACAGATGGGTGTTGTTTATTAACATAGGGTGCGCTTTTAGGGAGTTTTTTTAGCTTGCTTATTGCTTGGGATATTATCCTTATGCTTTGCTTTATCTCCTCCATTCTTACGAGATACCTATCGTAAACGTCGCCAACTTCGCCGACTGGAATGTCAAATTCAAACTCCTCGTAACCAGAATAGGGTTGGAGCTTTCTAAGGTCGTAGGCAATTCCTGAAGCTCTTGCGACTGGACCAGAAAGGCCATAGTCAAAAACATCTTGACGGGTTATGACGCCAATGTCGCGCGTTCTTCTTAGCCATATGCGGTTTCTGGTGAGTAAAGAGTGGTATTCTGATAGCCTTTGGGGAAAGTCCTTTACGAAAGCTTCTACAACGTCAAGAGTTCCTTCCGCAAGGTCGTAGTGAAGCCCGCCTATTCTTAAAAATGCACTGGTTAATCTAAATCCTGCGTTGCCTTCTATAATGTCCATTATCTTTTCGCGCTCTCGGAAGGCGTATAGAAATACTGTCAGAGCGCCAAGGTCAAGAGCCCCCGTGCCAAGCCAAAGAAGGTGAGAGTTTATTCTTTGAAGCTCTGCAAACATAACCCTCGCATAAAGGGCTTTTTCGGGAACTTCTACCTTAAGGAGCTTTTCAACCGCGCAAACGTAAGCAAGCTCGTTGCAAATAGCGGAAATGTAGTCCATTCTGTCGGTATAGGGAAGGAATTGAAAGTAGTAGAGGTTTTCTGCGAGCTTTTCCATGCCTCTATGGAGCTGACCGAGTATGACATCGGATTGAACAACCCTTTCGCCATCGAGGTCAAATAAAAACCAGATTGTCCCATGTGTGCCTGGGTGCAAAGGCCCCCAATTTAGCATAAGCTGGGCTTTTTTATTGAGCCTTGAATACTGGGTTTTTTCAAGGTCTTGTAAGGTTGCTACTTTTGTGTGATATAGCTCAAAATCGTGGCTTGGCTCTTGGTCTCTGCCTGCGTAGAGCTCTGTAAGAGAAGGGAGCTCTACATCCTGAGGACCTGAGAGCGGGAAGTCTTTTCTTAAGGGGTGATAGGGGTAGCCTTCCCACATAAACATCCTGCGAAGGTTTTCATGCCCTTCGTAGATTACCCCGAACATATCATACGCTTCGCGCTCTGCCCACTTTGCGCAAGGCCAGAGCTTCTCTATGGAGGGGAGCTTTGAGTCTTTTGAAAATGCGCGCACAAGCGCGCGTTTATTTAATTCAGGATTATAGAGGATATATATCCCCTCAAAGCGCTCGGGGGCTTGGTGATGCACTATGGTATGGTCTATAAAGTGCTTAAAGCCCTCGCTTTTGAGGTGTGAGAGAAAGCGCAAAAGCTCATCTGTTGGGATGCTGATAGAGCTAAGATAGGGACCATCTTCGATGGATATATTTGGGAAGACCTTCTTTAGCTGCTCGCTTAGCGAGCTGTCTAACCATTGCATTAAACGGTGACCTCTCTTGGTAAAAGACCCCTTCTTTCGACCTCGCGCTTAAACTCCTCGAAAGCCTTTTCGTATCTTAGGACGCCCTTTTCTTTGATTTTTTTCTGAAGCTGAAGGATGCCGTATAAAAGCCCTTGAGGGTGAGGCGGACAGCCTGGGATATAAACATCTACGGGGATGATTCTATCCATTCCTTGAAGGGTTGAGTATGTGGGGAATGGGCCTCCTGCAGAGGCGCATCCGCCCATGGTTATGCACCATTTTGGGTCGGGCATCTGTTCCCAAAGGAGCTTTAGCATGGGGGCTACTTTATTTACAACCGTTCCTGCGACTATCATAAGGTCTGCCTGCCTTGGGGAGGCTCTAAAGATTACGCCAAGACGGTCAAGGTCAAACCTAGAGGCAGCTGCGTGCATCATCTCTATTGCGCAGCAAGCAAGACCGATAGTTAGTGGCCAAAGGGAGTTTCTTCTGCCCCAGCTTAGGAGCTCATCTACGGTTGTTAACACAAAGCCGTTATTGTTAACCATTCTTAAAAACCTCCAAGATAATTATCTTTCTAAGAGCTAATAATGCAATTAAAACTTCCCCCCAAGGGGGGGGAAGCTTAGGGAGGAGGTGAGCCATGGAGGATAAAGGTTATATTATACTTCAATTTATGAAGATTGTAAAGATGCATGGCGCTGGAAATGACTTTTTGCTCATTGATAACTTTAGTGGGGAATTTCAGAGATTTTTAGATTCCCTTGGGCTTAAAGAGGTTGAAGTTGTAAAAGGTCTTTGCGATAGGCAAAGGGGCATCGGTGCTGACGGGCTAATTATCATAGAGCCTTCAAAGGGGTTAGGCGGGGATATCTCTTGGAGGTTTTTTAACTCTGATGGAAGCATTGCCAAAATGTGCGGAAATGGCTCAAGGTGCGCTATCTACTTTGCCCACTTGCTTGGATATTGCGCTAAAGAAGCCACTCTTGAGACCCTTGTTGGTTTAGTTTATGCAAAGATAGTGGACAAAGGAAGGGTGCAAGTTGAGCTAAGCTCGCCTAAGGACTTTGGTAAAAGGGAGCTAAATATTGATGGCGTAAATATCCTTGGTAGGTTTATAAATACTGGCGTTGAGCACTTTGTTATTTTTGTTGATGATATTGAAAATATTGAGGTAGATAAAATTGGTAGAAAGGTTCGCTTTCACGAGAGCTTTTCCCCAGCAGGGACGAATGTTAATTTTGTTAGCTTAAGAGATAAAGAGGTTTACATAAGAACCTACGAGCGCGGGGTGGAGTCAGAGACGCTCTCTTGCGGCACTGGGGCATGCGCATCTGCCATTGCGCTTTACCTTGATGGGCTAATAGATTCAAAAAGCGTCAAGGTAATAACGCGAGGGGGGGACAAGCTGATTATTAGCTTTGACGAATCTCTTAGCAGGGTGTTTTTAGAAGGCCCAGTTTGCAAAGTCTTTACTGCAACGCTGGAAGAGGACTTTATGTGCTTTTCGGGGTGAGGGGACTCGAACCCCTGACCTTCGGCTCCCGAAGCCGACGCTCTACCACCTGAGCCACACCCCGTTTAAACTAATCTTAAGACCTTCTCGCGCCACGAAGTGGCGCGGATTTTGAGTTCTTCCTCATCTATGGTGGTTAGTTGACCCTTGTAAAGAAGGGGCTTTCCTTTGCAAAGGACGGTGGTTATATCTGAGCGATTGGCGCTATAGACAATTTGCGCTTGAGGGTCTATGGGCTTTAGGTCGGTTTTGATAAGAATCAAATCCGCCTCGGCATTTTCCTCGAGAGTGCCTGCGTTTATTGAGAGAGCTCTAAAGCCAGCGTGGGCTATTGAAAGGGCTAAGCTGGCTGTTATTGCCGTTGGGCTTTGGAGCTTTTGCAAAAGCGTCATTGTTCTAATCTCGCCAAGCATGTCAATATCGTCGTTTGATGCAGGGCCGTCTGTGCCTATGAGGACGCTTATGTTTTCTTTTATATATTGGGATATCGGGGCAATGCCGCTTGAGAGCTTGAGATTGCTCTCTGGGCAGTGAACTACATGTGAGCCAGAGAGGGCAATAAGCTCTCTTTCGTGTTTTTCTAAGTATACGCAATGGGCGAGGAAGGTCTTTTTAGTTAGCAAACCGAGGCTATGGAGGTATTCGGCTGGTCTTTTGCCGTTTTTTTCTAATGAGAGTTCTATCTCCTGTTTGTTTTCTGCGCAATGGATGTGGATTGGGATATTTTCTGAAAGCGCAACCTCAAGGGCTGATAAGAGCGTCTCTTTTGAGCAAGAATAGACGCTATGCGGGCAGATGCAAGGATTTATTAATGGTAGGTTTTTGAGGTTTTTTATAAATTCCTTTGCGCGATGGATGTATTCTTTAGGGGTTTTTGCTACTGCAGTCGGGAAATCTACGATACCAAAGCCGGGGGCTAAGCGGATGTTTACGTCATGAGCTATGGATACAAGCTCTTCTTCAAAAAAATACATGTCCATTATGAGGGTCGTTCCGCTCTTTATTGCCTCTGCTATGCCAAGTAGAGCTCCGTCTTTGACAAACTGAGGTGAAGCAAGCTCTTTTTCAAGAGGCCAGATGATGTTTTTAAGCCACTCCATTAGCGGAAGGTCTGCCCCAAGCCCTTTGAATAAACTCATAGGAAGGTGAGAGTGCATATTTGCAAAAGAGGGCAGGACAATTTGCCCTGATGCGTTTATGCTTTCTCTTGCAGGGTCTTGAATCTCGCTTGAGATTTTAGAGATTTTGCCATCTTTAATCGCTATGTCAACTTGCTTTCCAGTTTGGTAGTGTATTGCGGACTTTATAAGAAGGTCATACATTGCTTAGCCAGCCCTTAAGAGATTTTAGAGCTCTTTCTGCGAGCATGCTATTTCGCTCAAGCCTATCCTTTGGCGGATTTTCAAGTGGTGGTAAGAGCCCCATTACTGGTGCAATTGGTTGAAGAGTGCCTTCCTTTGTCGTAATGTAGCGAATCATAGCCCCAAGCATCGTCTCAGCTGGGGGGATGGTTGGTTCAAGACCTTTTAAGATTCTTGATACATTTATTGCGCACATAAGCCCCGTTGCCAAGGCGTTCGTATAGCCTTCTGCCCCCGTTATTTGACCTGCGAAAAATATCTTTTCATGAGTTCTTAGATTTAAAAACGGCGTTAGGACTTTGTTAGATTGCAAGAATGTATTTCTGTGCATAGAACCAAGCTTTACGAAAATGGCGTTTCTTAGGCACGGGATTAGTCTAAGGACCCTCTTTTGTTCGCTATATGTCATGCGGGTTTGAAAGCCGACTAAGGATAAAAGAGTGCCGTGGATGTTTTCGCGCCTGAGCTGAAGAATCGCGTAGGGTCTTTTATCAGTGTTTGGGTCTTTTAGACCAACTGGCTTCATAGGTCCAAAGAGGAGGGTTTTTGGACCTCTCTTTGCTAATTCCTCTATTGGCATACAACCTTCAAAAAACACTGCTTTTTCAAAGTCCTTTAGCGGTGTTTGTTCTGAATTTAAGAGCTCTTTATAGAAAGTTTCGTATTCTTCGCGGTTTAGCGTGCAATTAAAGTAATCACCGTTCCCTTTTGAGTATCTTGAACCCCAAAAGCCTTTTGAATAATCTACGCTTGAAGCATCAACTATGGGGGATATTGCATCGTAAAAGTAAAGATGTTCTTTATTTACAAGAAGCTCGATATCCCTTTGGAGTGCTTCTGATGTAAGAGGCCCTGTTGCTACTATCACAATCTTATCGCGCGGGATTGATTTGATTTCCTCGCGCCTTAATTCAATAAGCGGATTTTGCTCTATTAATTTTGTTATTTTTTGGCTAAAGAGTTCTCTATCTACTGCCAGAGCGCTTCCTGCTGGGATAGAAAATTCCTCAGCAACTTCTAACAGCTTGCAAGATAGCATCTCGAGCTCTTTTTTCAAAAGTCCTGCGCCTGTTGATATCTCTATGCTCCCGAAGGTGTTGCTGCATACAAGTTCGGCCAGATTTGATGTTTTGTGTGCGGGGGTCATGCTGTTTGGGCGCATTTCATATAGCGTTACTTTTATTCCTCTTGCTGAGAGCTGAAGGCTTGCCTCTGCGCCTGCAAGCCCGCCACCTATTACTACGACCATTTACTTATACTTTAAAACAGATGCTTCAAGCTAGCATTAGCAAAAAGCTAAAGATTGAGGGCTTTGGACTTCATACTGGCGGTTATTCAAGTTTGATTTTGCACCCTGAGGGACCAGATACTGGTATTTGGTTTGTCTATAGGGGAAAAAGCATAAGGGCGCACTTTTTAAATGTAGTAGATACGACAAGGGCTACGAGCCTTGGCAGCGACGGGGTTTTGATAAGAACTGTTGAGCATCTTCTTGCGTCGCTTTATATCCTCGGGATTGATAATTTAACCATAGAGCTTATCGGAAATAACGAGCTTCCCATTCTTGATGGGAGCGGCTTTCATTACTTTAGGTTATTAAGAGGTAATATAAGGCACTTTAATAAGCCAAAAGAACTCGCATCTATTCAAAAACCAATCAAAGTAGAGCTTGATAAAGCGTCCATTACCGCAATCCCGTGTGAAAAACCGGTCTTTTCTTACGCTGGTTTTATTAAAGGTCTTTTTGACTTAAGAGAGGTTTACTTTAAAGGCTTTGCCCCGCAGGTAATTTATGCAAGGACATTTTGCTACTTAGAAGAGGTTAATAATCTTTTATCTCAAGGCTTTGGAAAGGGCGCAAGCGATAAATCCGTGCTGGTTTTACATAATGGCAAGCCAGTTAATGCAAAGATGAGATATATAGACGAACCTCTTAGACATAAACTTCTTGACCTTATTGGCGACTTTGCCCTCTTTGGCGCAAGAGCAACCTTTTGCATCCGCTCTTTAATGGGTAATCATAGGTTAAACATAGAGCTTCTCAAAAGCCTTAGCTTATTTGCTACCTTTTCTAAATCTTCCTTTGTATCAACGCCGTGATAGAAGTTGTTGGTCTTTATCACCTTGACCTTAAAGCCAATTTCAAAAAACCTTAGCTGTTCAAGTCCTTCAGTGAGCTCTATCTCGCTTGGGCTATGTTGACAAAATTCTAAAAGCGCCTCTTTTTGATAGGCATAAATCCCGACATGCTTAAGTGGGTAGTTTGGGTTTTTATTCCTTTGGAAAGGGATATTAGCGCGAGAAAAGTAGATTGCTTCGCTTTTGCTATTGACTACTACCTTGACGCAAGAATCTTCTTTGCAATCATCTTTTAAAGCAAGCGTTGCAACAGGATAATGATTAAGCGCGCTTAAAAGCGCGTTTACGTCTTCTATATAAGCAAAAGGTTCATCACCTTGGTGGTTTATTATCTTTTCTGCATCAAGATTTTTAGCAACATACGCCACCCTATCAGAGCCACTTGGGAGCTCTGAAGGGGTTATGAATACCTGAATATTTAAGTCCTTTACCGCGTTTTTTACCTCCTCGCTATCAGTGGCTAAGATTGTCTCAATGCCGGTCTCTTTGCATGCTTTACAGACCCACCAAATAAGCGGTTTATCAAAAATTTTAACAAGCGGTTTTTTCTCAAGTCTTTGGGAATTTATCCTTGCTGGGATGATAATTACTGCTTTCACTTGCTATAGTATATGTTAAATGCCAATTCAGGAAGAGTTTCTTAAGGAGGTCAGCTCAAAGCTAAAGAAGCTCGCAGAGAGCTTTATCCCATATCTTACTCAAGAGCTTAAAAAAGTAGACGAAGAAGACATTGAAATGGGCTTTGGTATTACTCTCAGGCTTGAGGATTTACTACGCCCTTGGCAAGAAGCGATAGAGGATGCAAACTACTTCTCTATTTTGCAAACAGAAGTCTTTGAGCATCATGACGGCATTTACTTAAAAGCCACTTTTGCAAACTCTTGCGAAGAATATATTGCAAAAAGACATATAAGCATAAGGAGCAACGGAAGGGTAGAGATATCTCACGAGCTTTTCATAAACATCAATAGAGTAAGCGCAAGAATCGAGAGAAAAGACAATCTCTTCTCTGTCTTTTTTAGAAGTTTATGAGAGTATTCCTATCGGTCGCTGACCGCTCTGCGAGTTTATATTTATGGCATATTTTCAAAGACGCTAACTTAGAGCTCATTGGCATAACGGACGAAAGACTTGAGTCCATCGGCGTAAAATCCTTGGGGAAAATAGAGGACATATCCGCAGTTGGCATTTCAGAAGCAATTTTCAAAATCCCCAAGGCGCTGACGCTTTTTAATAAAATAGAGAGCGAGCTAAAGAGTTCTGATAGCGTGCTTCTTTGCGACGCACCGGGCTTTAATTTAAGGCTTCTTAAACGCATTAAAAAGAAGGTAAAAAAAATCATCTACTTTATATCACCCCAAGTTTGGGCTTGGAAGAGCCATAGGGCTTTTGATATAGCATCTTCGGTTGATGCGCTTATTTGCATTCTGCCCTTTGAGCCAGAGTTTTATAAAAGGTTGGTCGGTGAGAGCTTCAAAGTCTATTACGAAGGTCATCCGCTTTTTGATATCGTAAAAACAGACATCTCAAAGGAAGAGATGCTATCAAAAGTCGGCGGACCTTACATTACTTTGATGCCAGGTAGCCGATGGAGCGAGATAAAGCGCCATTCTCCCTTTCTTCGCAACGTTTTAAATTGCCTAAAACCGAGTTTAAAGATTGTTATACCCACATTCAAGCCTTTTGAAAGCTATCTTCAAAAATACTTCCCTGAAGCCAAGATACTCACATACGAAGGTGCAAACTACGAAGCTCTCAAAAATGCCGAATTTTCGCTCATTGCAAGCGGGACCGCAAGCTTAGAAGCCGGGCTATTAAACGCCCCACATATAGTTTTTTACAAAGTTAGCCCAATTACATACTTTATTGGCAAGAGATTGGTCAAAGTTCCCTTTGTTTCTCTCGTTAATTTAATCCTAAATAGGCCGGTTATCCCAGAGCTTATCCAAACCTCTGAAAAAGAGCTCTGCCTTAAAGCCAAGGAATACCTCGAAGATATGAGCTTAGTTAACCAAATTAAAACGCAGCTTTTAGATTTACGCAGTTCCCTTGGTCCATCAGGCGTTATTGATAGGCTAAGAATTAGACTCTTGAAGTTGCTCCAAGAGCCTTAGGAGCTTCAAAAAAGCCCCAGAAGGGGGTAATTTGAATTCTACGAAATCCCCGCTTCGCGGGTGAAAAAAGCCCAAATACTCGCTATGCAACATATTACAATCCCCTATTAGCTGAATTAGCTCTTTTTTAAAAGAGCTCTTTTTAAAGCCGTATAATTCGTCGCCAAAGACCGGATGCCCTATTGAAGAGAGATGGACCCTGATTTGATGCGTGCGACCTGTGTATATTCTCACCCTTAAAAAACTGATGTTTTGCCTTTCGAATGTTTTAATTTTCCAAACCTCGCTTATGGCTTCTTTTCCCTCGGGATTAATAGCAAAGCGCTTTCTATCAATTTTGTGCCTTGCTATTGGTGAATTGATTATCTTATGTTCCCATCTTGGCAGCCCTGAAACTAATGTCAGATAGGATTTTTTAACCTCCCTGTTTTTAAATTGTTTTGCAAGAGACATGTGGGCAAAGTCGCTTTTCGCAACTACAATTATTCCCGAGGTGTTTTTATCAAGCCTATGGACTATTCCCGGTCTTTGCAGCCCCCCTATACTTGACAAACTTGAGCGATAGAGCAAGGCATTTACCAGCGTGCTTTTGCTATGTCCAGGTGAAGGATGGACAACCATGCCGCAGGGTTTGTTAACTACAAGCAGCTCCTCATCTTCGTATAAGACTTCAATTTCAATCTCTTCTGGCTTTGCGTTAAGGTCCTCAGTTAGGTTTAGCTTTATCGCAACAACCTTTTGACCCTCTACGAGCTTATAAGATGGCTTTTTGATAACTTGACCCTCTACAGATACCATCCCAAGCTCAATGAGCTTTTGATAATAGCTCCTTGACGATGTGCTATCGACCTTGCTAAGAGCTTGGTCGAGCCTAAGCCCTGAGAGTTCTTTTGAGACAAGGAAGCTAAGCTCCATTAGTATTAACTTTATGAGGGTAGGCTTTCGCATACTGATTTTAAAACAGGGAAAAAGACTCTACAAGGAAGACCTTCAGGGGGATACTCTATTTGAGCGCGCACTTAGATATATCTCGGAATTTAAATACCTTGAAGCAACAAAGTGGCTTTTGCTATGCGAAGATAGCCTTGAAAAGTATTTACTTCTCTCTTTAATAAACTTTGCCCTTGGACAATACGAGCAATCTATTGAGTTTATGAAAGAAGCAAAAAGATTTCAAAAATCGACTGACTTTTCGTTTCTAATTGAGAAGCCGGGGCTTTCTGAGCTTATCATTGTTGATAAACCAGAAGCCTCCTTATTTGATTTTCTATCAACCTACCAAAAGCCAGAGGAAGCTCGTTAATTGTTTTCAAGTTTATGCCAGTTTTTTCGAAGTAAAATTCCACCGGACCTTTCCCTACGCCAAAGGCGACAATGGGCATAATTGCCTTTAGGTCTTGAATGATGGATTTTAGCTCTTCAGATTTTGCACCTCTTGTTGGCTCGCCGTCTGAAAATACTACCAAAAGCCCCCTTTGAGAGGTTTTCAAACAGAAGGTTCTTAAATTTTCGTGAGAGTATCTAACTGCTTTTTCTAAGTTTGTTGCACCAGATGGCAAGCTTGCAAGCCTAAGGATTTTACTTAAAACCCTCTCGTAATTGTCTTCAAACTCCTTTAGCGAAAGGACTTCTTCGTTAAAAACGTCAAAAGCAAAGTTCATTTTAAGGCTTTCCAAAACTTCACAAAATAAAAGACTCGCCCGAAGGGCGGTTTTTAGTTTATCTTCCTTTTTCATAGAGCTGGAGATATCAAGGAGCAACCGAAAAGCCATCCTCGCCGGGCTTGGTTTTACCCGTTTTTGATAGATTTTCCCGCGCTTTATTGGTATTTCAAAGCTAAGAGAGTGATAATCGAGCCTTTTGCCTAAGTAGAATCTCCCCCCAAAGAGCTCTTCGTCTTCTGGCATAATAGAGAGTAGTTTTTTACGAAGAGAGTCAACATAGTGCCTGATTGGTCTCATGGTTTCTAAGTAAGTCGATGCGCTTTTTGCCCCCCCTCGCTGACCCTTGGCGGACTGAGCTTGCCAGCTTTTTATAATAAATGCCAAAAATCCCCTATGTTCTATCTCTGTTTCGAGCATTTTTGGTAAAAATGGCGCAAAAAACTTTACATCTTCCTCTAAAATCTCTATTTGAGTCATTTGTTTTAGGTAATCTCTCATCCATTCAGGGGCGGTTTTTATGCTTTTTAAGATTTTTAGCTTTAGTTCTTGGCTTATTTCTTTTTCAGTCTCTAATGCTTGCTGAAGTTCTTTGGGTAATCGCTTAAGCAGGTCCGTCATGATTCTGCCAGAGCGTGCCGAGCTAAGCTCTTCTTTGGCTTGTTTTTGAAGCAATAAGACTTGACTTAATTCCATACTTTCGTCAAGTTTTTTAAGATAAGGACTCAAGAAGTTTTCAAAAATTAGCTCGAAAGCCTCCTCGGGCGAGGAATTTAGGTAATTTTCAAGCGAGCTTTCTATGTCTTTTCTCAGGAAAGTCCCATGAGTTTTGTTTTGTAAAATTGACGCCACGAATTCGTGATGCGGATAGATAACTTTTATGTTCTTTAGCGTTTGCTCTAAGTGCTTTATTAGTATTTCATGGCTCTCTGGATGCGATTGTGAAAGTTTTTGAATGGCTCTTAGGTATTCTAAGGCGCTAAATAGCGCAACGAAGCTACTTGGATTATAGCCAAACTTAAAAAACTCCCTCTGACCTTGTCTCCAAAGGTATAAATCCGTTCCTAAAAGAAGTTCTATCTGATGCCTGCAGATTGCAAGCGCTTTGGCTTCCTCTTTTCCAACCTCTGGGGCGTTTATAACAACACCGGTTGGGACTTTTGCAACATTTGGAACGTCTTTTAATTCCCCCCTTGCCCACATCTCTGTAAGCGAGATGCTCAAAGGGTCGTATCCAGCCCCCCAGCCCTCTTGGCTTATCTCTACCTCAAGGTCGTATTCGCCCCTTAAGAGGTTTGCGAGGCGCTCAATCACTTACCAATAACTAAAATTGACGCAGGTCTTTTTATCCTTGGTAAAACCATCTCAAGCACGCGAAAATGATGATTCATGTTTGTGCTTTCTATGTAAAGAAGACTCATATCAATTCCAACGACCAAGTCAACATCTGCAGGCGTTGCATTTATCAGTATCGCTTTCTTTTCTGGCATTATCGGCGTTTGATAAACCTCTTTTACGAGCTTTCTGACCTGTTCTATTTCTAAAATGCCGGTGTTGTGATAGACTCTATTTAGCTTTACATACTCTTTTGGGTTAAGGATTAAATAATATGGACCGTAAAATCCCCTCTCTACGAGCCTGGATATTCCATTGGCAATATCAGAAAACGCATTCCCCACAACTTCCCAATCGCTCATGGACATAGTTTGATGTCCTTCGACATTCAAAAAGCCTTCAATCCCGAGCTCTTTATTGCCGTGGATGATAAGGGAATCTTCCGCAAGCGCGGTTGCAACTGCACAAGCTCTTGCAACGGATGTGTCAATCGGCAATGAAAACTGCCTTACATACTCCAGGTCTCTCCAGTTTATGGCAAAAGACTTATGAATTGTCGGCAGCGGGACATGCTTTTTCTTTACGCTCTT
>JANWVD010000060.1 GCA_025057715.1 Aquificaceae bacterium
GCTTGCCAGATTGGTGCGACGGGCTTTATGCTGTTTTGCTCGATAGCTGCAACGGGGGCGGAAGCGCAAAGCTTGCAAACTGGGATTTGGCTTCAAAGCTCACTGAGGTTTATCCAAGAATCTTCTTGGCGGGGGGGCTAACTCCCCAAAATGTTTCAGAGGCTATAAGGCTTGTAAAGCCCTTTGGCGTTGATGTCTCTTCTGGTATTGAAACTTTCCCTGGGGTGAAAGATAGAAAGAAGATGGTAGAGTTTATGAGGGGGGTAGCGGGGGGCCCCCCCCCCCCCCCCGCGTTTTAAGTTTTTATTTAAAAGACCCCGGGGGTTATCTTTAGGCGATAGAGGCGCTCGATGCGTTTTTGGGTAGAGGGGTGAGTGGAAAGAAGCTCCATAATTCCGCCAGAGCTTAAGGGATTGGCTATATACATGTGCGCGGTTCCTGGATTGACATGCTCGGGGATTTGGTGAACGTAGTTTTCAATCTTTTCAAGGGCGCTTGCCAAAGCCATTGGGTCTGCGCTTATTTGCGCGCCAACTTCGTCTGCGAGATATTCGCGAGAGCGCGAGATGGCAAGCTGGATAAGCGTTGCAATAATTGGGACTATGATAATCATAAGGATTGAAGAGATAATTGATAGAGGGTTTGGGGATTCCTCGTCTTCGCTTCTAAAGAACATGCTAAATTGCAAAAAGTTCATCAAATATCCAATTGCGCCTGCAATTGTTGCCGCTATGGTCGAGACCAAAACGTCTCGGTTTTTGATGTGGGCAATTTCGTGAGCTATGACGCCCCTTACTTCGCGCTCGTTTAGCAAGTTTAAAAGCCCCGAGGTGACTGCTACCACGCCGTTTGATGGACCTCTGCCCGTTGCAAAGGCGTTTGGTTGCTCAGAGGGTATTAAGTATAGCCTTGGCATTGGGATGTTTGCCCTTTGAGAGAGCTCTCTGACCATGTTATATAAAGCCGGGGCTTGTTCTGGTGATATTGGCTTTGCACCAGACATTGACAAAACTATCTTGTCCGAGAAAAAGTAGGCTATAAAGTTCATAACCCCGGCTAATATAAGGGCTAAGAACATCCCAAACTTTCCGCCTACTAAGCCGCCAATTGCCAAAAATATTCCTGTTAAAAGTCCAAGTAGTAGAGCGCTCCTAATTGCCATCGCCTTAACCTCCTAATTTAAGGTTTTCGGTAAATAAATATAAGCTGAAGTAAAGTCACGTGGGAGAGTTTGGGTGCTTTTAGGCTTTTGATAATTTCGGGCTTTTAAAAAGCCCGGCTTTTATAGCCCGTTTTTGGAATTTTGCATAAGCGTAAAGCCAAGGCGGTTTATAATTTAAGCGTTTCTGTAAGCTAAACCATGTCAGGTGGCAAGAGAGAAGAAAAGCTCCAGCTTGGGGGGTTTGACGAGCGGTTTTACGCAATCGTTGGAAGGGCTGACGAAAACCTCAAGTATTTTTCGCAGCTATTTGATGTCAAGATAAGCGCAAGAGGGACTGAGATTTTTATCAAAGGCGAAGAGGACAAGGTCCAGCTTGCAGTTTCTGTTATTGAGTCTCTTATAAAAGACCTCGCCATAACAAATTTAAGCCCCCAAGAGATAAGGGAGAGGGCTAAGAATATGTTAAATAATAGTCAAATTCAGATGGAAAGCGACGATAACATCATCTTAATAACTCATAGAAAGAAGGCAATAGCCCCAAAGACCCCTACTCAAGCCAGATACATACAAGCCATCAAATCAGGGAATGTAATCTTTGGGATAGGTCCGGCAGGGACGGGCAAGACATACCTTGCTATGGCAATGGCTATCGCGCATCTTAAGAGCAATGCAGTTAGTAAGATTATCCTGACAAGACCTGCCGTCGAAGCTGGCGAAAAGCTCGGGTTTTTGCCGGGCGGCATTGCAGAAAAAGTAGACCCCTATTTAAGACCTCTATACGATGCGCTTTATGACATGGTTGATTATGAAAAGTGTGCGTATATGCTCGAGCGAAACATAATAGAGATAGCACCGCTTGCCTTCATGCGCGGGCGGACTTTAAATGACGCCTTTATCATCCTTGACGAAGCTCAAAACTCTACCAAAGAGCAGATGAAGATGTTCCTTACGCGTATAGGCTTTGGCTCAAAAGCCGTTATAACGGGCGATGTAACCCAGATTGACCTTCCTAAAAGGGAACAATCCGGTCTTATAGAGGCAACGGAGGTTTTAAAAGAGGTAGAGGGCGTTGAGTTTGTTTGGTTTGACGAAGAGGATATCGTTCGCCACCCGATAGTTGCCCGCATCATCAAAGCCTATGAGGAGTTTGAAAAGGCAAAGCAAAGCTGAGGTAAGGATTGAGGTCGGTTTTTTGAGTCCTCATTGGGTTAGAGCTCTTGCTGAGCTTTTAATAGAGGAGTTTAAGGTAGATAAAGCTGTGAGCATTTATATAACTAACGACCTAAAGATAAAAGACCTCAATAGGTCCTTTCGCAACATAGATAGCCCAACCGATGTTCTTTCCTTTGAGCTAAGCGACGAGCATTACCTTGGTGAAATCGTAATCTCTTATCAAACGGCTAAAAAAAGCGCTGCCAATGATGGTCATTCGCTTCGAAAGGAGATAAAAAAGCTAATTGCTCATGGCTTTATCCACCTTCTTGGTCTTGACCATGAGGTCCCTTCCCAAAGGGACGAGTTTTTTAGCTTAGAAAAGAGAGCTCTTGAGGTGCTTTGCTTTGATTTAGGCTCTATCGAGTCTCGATTTTGCAATTTCGCGCGCAAGCGCGTTCATGCGTCTGATATACCTTGAGCGCTCTTGGACTGATATTGCCCCCCTTGCGTCAAGGAGATTAAAGATATGAGAGCACTTAAGAAGCTGGTCGTATGCGGGCATTAAGAGTTTTGCTGATATGAGCCTCTTTGCCTCTGATTCGTGAATCTCGTAGAGCTTAAATAATACCTCTGGGTCGCTTGCTTGGAAGTTATATTCGCTCCACTCTCTCTCAAGGGGCTTAAAAATATCGCCATAGTAAAAGTGCTCATTCCATCGAATGTCAAAGACGCTTTCAACGCCTTGCAAAAACATCGCAATTCTTTCAAGGCCGTAGGTTATCTCAACTGGTATGACATCAAGGTCTATACCGCCAACTTGCTGAAAGTAGGTAAACTGAGTTATTTCCATCCCATCGAGCCAAACTTCCCAACCAAGCCCCCAAGCCCCAAGGGTGGGTGATTCCCAATCATCCTCAACAAACCTAATATCATGCTCTTTTGGGTCTATACCTATGGCTCTTAGGCTATCTATGTATAGCCTAATTGGGTCCTGAGGTGCTGGCTTTAGAATAACCTGAAACTGAAAGTAGTGCTGAAGCCTATTTGGGTTTTCGCCGTATCGCCCGTCCTTTGGTCTTCTGCAAGGCTCAACATAGGCAACATTCCAATCCCCCTTTCCTATTGCCATAAAGAATGTTGCCGGGTTCATAGTCCCAGCGCCCTTTTCTAAGTCGTAAGGTTGCCATATTAGGCAACCATTTTCTGCCCAAAATCTTGAAAGAGATAGGATAAGCTCTTGAAAGTGCATCAAAGCCTCATTGGCATGATAATACACATAAAGGGCTCTTCCTCAGAGCTTATCACAGCCGGACTATCAGGGTCTAATAGCTTAAAAACAACCTTCTGAGAGCTAAATTCACTAAGTGCGTCTATTAAATACTTACCATTAAAGCCTATCTCAATCTTTTCAGAGCTTGAATCTGCGTCCATTTCATCGCTACCTTCCCCAAATTCCGGGTCTGAAATCTCAAGATATAGCTTCCCTTGCGAAAATGTTAGCTTTATAGGAAAAGAGGAAGATTCTGCAATAACCGAAAGCCTTTTTATGCACTCAAGAAGCTCTTGGCGGTCAAGGTTTATCTCGTAGTTAAAGTTTGTTGGTATAACCCCGTCGTAATCCGGATATTCCCCCTCTAAGAGCCTGCAAGACAATCTCCAATCCTGCCCTTGCAGGTGAATAAAAGAATCATCATGCCCAATCTGGACGCTTCCGACCTCGCCCTTTAGAAGCGCAAGGAGCACCCTAAGACCCTTCCTTGGCAATATTACCCCAATATTAACCTCTGGCTCAAGCTTATATAAAGCAAGCCTATGCCCGTCTGAGCCTACAAACCTCGTTGTCCCCCCCTTGCCGTGGATATAAAGCCCCTGAAGTGCGTAGCGAGAATCCTCTTTGGATATTGCATGCTCGACTTTTTGAGAGGCGTTTAAGAGCTCAACAGCCCTTAGCTCGTTGGTAAAGTTAGGCTCTGGAAAGTCCGGAAAGTCCTCAGGGTCAGAGAGCGCGAGCTTAAACTTAGAGCGCCCGCCTAAGACCAAAAGCCTTTGCCCATCTATCTCAAAATTCACCCTTGTAGAGTTAATTCCCCTTACGACCCCAAGGAGCTTATCCGCATTCACAAGGCATGTAAAGCTGCTGCTTACCTCACCTGCCTTAATCTCGAGGTAGCTCTCAAGGTCTGTCGCACGAACTATCAATTCCCCGCCTTTTTCCGTGATTAAAAAGTTATTAAGAACGGGCAAAGCCGACCTCTTCTCGGTTGCGCTCTTTGCTTTTTGTAAAACCTCAAGCAAATCCGACCTATCTAATTCCACACTCACATTTAACATTCTAAACCAAAACGAAGGGGGGCAAAGCCCCCCTTCAACCCCCCCTTTTGGGGCTATACTTTAAATTTAGATGCTAAGCATGGACTTTTTCTTAGGCGGAAGGTGGGTAAGCTCCAAAGATAAGATAGAGGTTCTATACCCATACACAAACGAGCCAGTTGCCCTTGTATCAAAAGCCAGCGTGGATGACGCAAAGGAGGCAATTGAAATAGCCTTTGAAGCAAAGGAAGAGGTCGCAAAGCTAACTGCCTTTGAGCGCTACGAGATTCTCTCCCGAACTGCCTCTTTGCTAAAATCCCGCGCAGATGACTTTGCAAGGACATTGGTCCTTGAGGTTGGCAAAACCATCAAAGAAGCCCGCACAGAGGTTGCAAGAGCTATCCAAACCCTTACCTTTTCCGCAGAGGAAGCCAAGCGAATAAATGGCGAAGTCTTCCCAATTGATGCTCATCCAAATGGAAGGGGTAAATTTGGCTTTTACTATAAAGAGCCCGCAGGCATTGTGGTTGCAATTACGCCCTTTAACTTCCCTTTAAATTTATCCCTTCATAAGCTCGCGCCTGCATTCGCAGCTGGCAATCCAGTCATCTTAAAGCCCTCAGAAAGAACCCCCCTGACGCCTTTGATGCTCGCTGAGCTATTTTTAGAAGCAGGTCTACCCTCAAGAGCTCTAAGCGTCCTTCCCGGCGATGCAGATTTAGGCAAAGCCCTAACAGAGAGCGACTTAGTAAGGGTCGTTTCCTTCACAGGCAGCAAAAAGGTAGGTCAGATGATATCTCGTCAAGTTGGCATAAAGCGCCTTGTTCTCGAGCTTGGCTCAAATTCCGCCTTAATTGTTCATAAAGACGCAAACTTACAAAAAGCCTTAAAGAGTGCAATCCTTGGTGCATATTCCATTGCAGGTCAGGTTTGCATCTCAATTCAGCGCCTTTTAATTCACGAGGAGATTTTCGATGAGTTTTTAAACATGCTTCAAAGCAAGGTGAGCGAGCTTCGCTTAGGCGACCCAATGAGCGAATCTACGGACGTGGGTCCAGTAATAGCCCTTTCCGAAAGGGATAGAATCTTAAGCTGGATAAAAGAAGCCTCCTCAGAGGGTGCAAAGGTGCTAAAAGGCGGTCATGCCGAAGGGTGCGTCATTAGCCCAACTATTATCACGGATGTTCCAGAAACTTCGCCGCTAATGTGTGAAGAGGCTTTTGCCCCGCTCGTTGTTACAATTCCCTACAAAGACCCAGACGAAGCTATTAGGATAGTCAATAGCTCCTCTTACGGTCTTCAAGCTGGGGTCTTTACAAACGATTTGTCCCTTGCTTGGCACTTTATCAAAAACCTAAAGTGCGGCGGGGTTTTAAT
>JANWVD010000061.1 GCA_025057715.1 Aquificaceae bacterium
TAGAGCATCCGCAATCGCTCTTCCAGCGCTCAATGCCGTGAGCGCAGCTCCAAGAGGTCATCTCTTGAATTTCACATTCGGCTGGTTTTAAGAATTTTCTTACCTCTTCGAGCGTTTTTACAAATGGGCAAGATTTTAATACTCTGATGAGCCAAAACTCTGAAAACTTGTGATGATGTCCAAAGGTTTCGCCATCGACTGCTATAAGCGAAAACCCTTCCTTTGAGCCTATCCTTTTACAAAACTCATCTGCGTTTTTAAGCAAGCTGCCAAAGGCAACCCCGTGCGATAGCTCTGAGTTATAGGCAAATATCTCAATCTCACCACTCTGGGTTTTGAATTTTGAATATCCAGCGCCAGTGCTAACTTGGTGCGGCGCAAGAATTATCCAAGAGATTCCCTCTTCTACAAGCATCGAAAGCGTCTTTTTGTCAACTGCGAGCTCTGGGAGCCAAAATCCCCTTGGACGAAATCCAAATACCTTTTCAAAGGCTTTAATTCCCCAAACTATCTGCACTTTTCTGTCCTCTATTGGGTCGAGGGGAAGTATGGTGTGATTAAACCCGCAGGCTATCGCGTTTTGAGAAAACGCCTTTAACCTATCGATAAACCAAGCTCGCTCGCTTAATAACCAGCTTTTGATGCTAGCGCTAAAGTTAAAACTCATGCGGGAAAATGTCGGTATTATATTGCTCGTATCATTTTCATGGGCAAACATATGGGGTAAATACGATTCTCTAAATACCCTCTCATTCCAGTTTTTAAAGGGAAAAGCTGATTCTTCTAACTCTATAACCCCAGTATAAGGGTTTTCCCTCGGGGGTTGATGGAAATGACAATGAAAACTCAAAACTTTCATCCCAAAAATACGCCCATTTTGGTAAATTTTTCCCTTCTTTTAAATAACAGCTCTTCCCTATTTACTTCAAGGAGCTCTCTCAGGGTTTTTCTTAGGAAGTATTTTAAAATCCGCGCGCTTGCGCGCGCGTTTAAATGACTCGCCCCCCAAGGCTCAGGCACTATACAATCAATCACCCCGAGCTTTTTAAGGTCTTTTGAGGTAAGCTTTAGCGCTCTTGAGGCTTCTCTCACCTTGTTTTGGTCTTTCCATAGTATTGCTGCACACCCTTCTGGGGAAATGACAGAATAGACCGCATTCTCAAACATCAAAACCCTGTCTGTGACCGCAAGCGCAAGCGCGCCGCCAGACCCACCTTCCCCTATAATAACGGAAATACTGGGAACCTTTATATTCGCTATGGTTATTATGCATTCTGCTATAGCCTGTGCTTGACCTCTCTCCTCTGCGCCAATGCCAGGGTATGCGCCGGGGGTGTCAACAAATGTAATAAGCGGCAAAGACCACCTTTCTGCCAGCCTTGCTACTCTTATTGCTTTCCTATAGCCTTCTGGATGGGGCATTCCAAAGTTTCGCTCGAGCTTTTCCTTGGTCGTTTTGCCCTTCTCTTGTGCAATTATCGCTATTGGCAAAGAATCCATAAAGCCAATGCCGGCAATAATTGCCTTATCGTCGCCAAAGACCCTATCGCCGTGCAATTCTAAAAACCGAGATGTTATGTAATCTATATAGTCTTTTGCCCTCGGGCGCTGCGGATGGCGTGCGGTTTGCACTTTGTCCCAGGGGTCTAACCTCTTATAAAGCTCGCTTGATTTTTTTTTGAACTCCCTTTGCAGCTTTCTAAGCTCTGGCTCGTGACTCTTTTCCCCAAAGGAATAAAGTCTGGATAGGTGCTCAATCCGCTCGTGTAATTCCGTTAGTTCCTTTTCAAAGCCGGAGGTCATACCTGTGTAAATTATAGACACTTAGGCACGGGCGGACTCGAACCGCCGACCTCCTCCTTGTAAGGGAGGCGCTCTCCCAGCTGAGCTACGCGCCTTAAAGTTATAATTTTAATGTGAACCCCGAAGAGCTGTGCCTTGAGCTTGCGCTTAAGGCAAAAAACCTTAACGAAGTGCCAGTAGGTTGCGTGGTGGTTAAAAACGGTCTTATAATATCAAAAGCCCATAATCAGGTTGAAACTCTAAAAGACCCAACAGCGCACGCTGAGATGATAGCCTTAAAAGGGGCTTTTAAAGCCGCAGGTAGTAAGTATCTAACAGATTGCGAGGTCTATGTAAGCCTCGAGCCTTGCCCAATGTGCGCCTGGGCGCTTGCTCTTGCAAGGGTGAAAAAGGTTGTGTTTCTTGCTCTTGATGAGCGCCGTGGTGGTATTATTAGCAACTGGGGGCTTTTGGATGAAACAAGCACAAAGTGGGAATATAAACCAATTATGCTTGCATCAAGTCTTATCTCAGAATTTTTTAAAAGTTTGAGAGTTTAAAAAACCATGTTTTTGGTTACAACGCCCATATATTACGTCAACGACGAGCCGCACATAGGACACTTTTACACAACCTTAGCCGCAGATGTCCTTGCAAGATACTATAGAGCCCTTGGCAAGGAGGTATTTTTCCTAACAGGCACTGACGAGCATGGGCTTAAGATGCAAAAGTCCGCCCAAGAGAGGAGTTTAAGCCCAAAAGAGCTTGCGGATAAAAACTCAAGCATTTTCAAATCCCTCTGGGATGAACTCGGCATAAGCTATACAAGGTTTATAAGAACCACGGAAAAGGACCACATTGAGCTCGTAAAAGAGGTCTTTCTAAAGTGCAAAGAAAACGGTTTTATCTACAAGGGCGAATATTCCGGCTGGTATTGCGTCGGCTGCGAAGAATTCAAACCCGAAAGCGAGCTTTTAGAGGGCAATGCTTGCCCCATACACCTAAAGCCCTGCGAGTATATCACCGAACCAACTTATTTTTTTAAACTAACCGCCTTCGGCGATTTTATAAAAGACTTTTTAAAAAGCGGGGCTGTTATGCCCGCCGGGAGGGTAAACGAAATCCTCTCTTTCATCCAAGAGGGACTAAAAGACCTCTCAGTGACTCGCCCTCGCTCACGCGTTAGCTGGGGCATACCTGTCCCTTTTGATAAAGAGCATACCATCTATGTCTGGTTTGATGCTCTTTTTAACTATGTCTCTGGCTTGCCATCCTGGCCTGCAAGCCTTCACCTTGTCGGTAAGGACATATTGCGCTTTCATGCGCTTTATTGGCCGGCTTTTTTAAAATCCGTTAACTTAGAACTTCCCGAGAGGATATTCGCCCATGGTTGGTGGAAGGTGGAAGGTCAAAAGATGTCAAAGTCTCTTGGAAATGTCCTAAAGCCCGCTGACCTTATCACAAGCTGGGGTCTTGACGAAATTAGGTATTTTCTCCTTCGAGAAATACCATTCGGCGAAGACGGGGATATATCAAACGACGCTATTTTAAGAAGGATTAACGCAGAGCTCTCTAACGGCGTTGGAAACTTATTTAGCAGGGTGATAGGCATCGCCATAAAGTTTGGAAAGACCCAAATCAGCGGTCTTAAGGATGTTTATTATTGCAATAAAGCCGAGGAGTTTGTAAAATCCTACCACTCTAAGATGCAAGATATTGATTTCTACGGAGCTTTAGAAGAGGTCATGAGCTTTTGTGCTTTTTTAAATAAGTATATAGACACCAAAGCCCCTTGGGCTTTGAAAGATGAAGAGCTCATCTCTAACGTGCTTTATGCCTTGCTCGATGGTGTTAGTTTAGTATGCTCTTGCTTAGAGCCTTTTATGCCTAATAAGATGCAAAAAGCCCTCTCGGCAATTGGGCTTAGCGCTCCTATATTTAGCCCCTGTGCAAAGCAAAGTCATAGGGTGTTTAACCAACTTACGCTTTTCCCAAGGCGATGAAGACCGTAGTTTTAAAATTTGGCGGGACTTCCGTAGGTGATTTAAGCAGGATAGAAAACGCCGCAAGGCGCGTTATTAACAAGCTTAAAGAGGGCAAAAGGGTTGTCGTTGTGACCTCCGCAATGGCAGGGGAGACAGACAGCCTTCTTTCGCTCGCTTCCCAAACAAAGGGGAATTTAAATCCAAGGGAGGTTGATGCTCTTATCTCAATTGGTGAGCAAAAAGCAGCGTCTCTTTTTGCCATCGTTCTTCAAAGACTTGGTTATAGAGCCAAAAGCTTTTGCGGTTGGCAACTGCCCATATACACCGATAGCGTGCACACAAAAGCCAGAATATTGAGCATCCAAACGGAAAGGGTTTTAAGAGAGCTTGAAAATGACGTTGTGCCCGTAGTAACAGGCTTTCAAGGTGTAAGCAAAGAAGGTGACATAACAACCCTTGGCAGAGGCGGTTCTGACCTATCAGCAGTAGCTCTCTCTCATGCCTTGTTTGCAGATTGTGAAATATACACCGACGTAGAGGGGGTTTTTAGTGCAGACCCAAGGCTCGTAAAAAACGCTAAAAAAATTGACCGAATCTCATACGAAGAGATGCTCGAGATGGCATCTTTGGGCGCAAAGGTAATGCAAGCAAGAAGTATCGAATACGCAATGAAGTATGGCGTTAGAATTCATGTGAGGAGCTCGTTTAGTGAAAACGAGGGCACTTGGATTTTACCAGAGGAGGAAGTAATGGAAAAGCCAGAAGTAAGGGCAATCACTCTTGATAGAAACGAATCAAGAATCACTTTAGTCGGTGTTGAAGACAGACCCGGCATTGCCTACGAGGTTTTCAGCGCGCTCGGAAATTCCCACATAGTCGTTGACATGATTGTGCAAAACGTTTCCCACCAAGGTTTCACGGATTTATCTTTCACCGTCAATAGAAACGAACAATCAAAGGCTTTTGAAATTGTTAAAGAGGTCGCCAAAAAGATTGGCGTAAAAGATGTGGTTTTAGATGATAAAATCGCTAAAATCTCAGTTGTTGGCATTGGCATGCGAAGCTCGTATGGCACTGCGGCCAAGGTCTTTGAAGTTCTTTACAAGCTCGGAATTAACATAATGGCAATTTCAACCTCTGAAATAAAAATCTCTTGCTTAATAGAGGAAAAATATGGCGAGCTTGCACTAAGAGAACTCCATCAGGTTTTCATAGAGCAATGAGGGTAAAAGCCCTCGAAGCGCTTGAAGCTTTTAAGTCCTTGAGGGTTTTCGTAATAGGCGATGTCATGTTAGATAGGTATATTTTTGGAAAGGTCGAAAGAATCTCACCAGAGGCCCCGGTTCCTATTTTGGAAGTAATTAGCGAAGATTTTCGTCTCGGCGGTGCTGGAAATGTTGCGCTTAATCTAAGAAAGCTTGGCGCGTCGGTTACCCTCTTTGGGGCTATTGGAAACGACGAAGCGGGTTTTAAAATCAAAGAGCTTTTAAATCAAAATCAAATTTTGAGTTTTATAACAACAGACCAAAGGCGCACAACTCAGAAGCTAAGAGCTGTAAGCGTATCTCAGCAGCTCTTAAGGCTTGACTACGAAGATATTATGCCGCTTAGCGATTTAGCCCTAAAGGAGCTTGAAAACGCTCTTTTAAATTGGGAAGGCGACGGGATTGTTATATCAGATTATTACAAGGGTGTCATCTCTGATAAGGTCATGGCTTTAGCAAAACAGAGAAACCTGCCCATTGTAGTAGACCCAAGACCAAAAAACGCCCATCTTTACAAGGGTGTAAGTTTAATGACCCCAAACGAGAAAGAAGCCAAGTCAATCTTTAACATCAGCGATTTAGAAAATCTTGGCTGGAAAATAAAGCAGGAGCTAAATCTAAAAGCTCTCATGATTACTCTTGGTCCTAACGGAATAGCGCTTTTTGAGAAAGACTTCAGGCTCTTCCCAGCAAGGGCGAGGCAAGTCTTTGATGTATCAGGCGCAGGTGATACAGTTTGCGCAGTAGCGAGCCTGTGTCTTTTTTTAAATGAGAGTCTGAGCCTTGCTTGCGAGCTTGCAAACCTTGCAGCCGGCATAGTCGTTGGAAAGCTTGGCACTTACGCAATAAGCGC
>JANWVD010000062.1 GCA_025057715.1 Aquificaceae bacterium
ATCTCTACTTTATGGAAATGAACGGCAGGCTTCAGGTCGAGCACCCAGTGACAGAGATGGTCTTTGGCATCGACATAGTAGAGTGGCAAATAAGAATCGCCCTTGGGCAAAGCCTAAAAATTAACAACCTGCAACCCCAAGGATGCGCAATAGAGTGCAGAATCAACGCAGAGGACCCAAATACCTTTCTGCCTTCACCCGGGAAAGTAGAAGAGCTCATCCTGCCTGGGGGATTTGGCATAAGGGTAGATACGCACCTATATTGCGGATACGAGGTTCCGCCCTACTATGATTCCTTGCTTGCAAAGCTAATTGCTTGGGGCTCTAATCGCATGGAAGCAATCTCAAGGCTTCAAAGAGCCTTAGAGGAGCTAAAAATTAGCGGAAGCAACTTAAAAACAAACCGGGATTTTCATAGAAGAGTGCTCTCTTCAAGAGAGTTTCAATTTGCAAAACATCACACCCGTTTTGTGGAGGAATTGCTATTTTAATTCAGCAAAAGGTTCGCTCAAGACTGGAATTTATCCTCAAAAACTCAAAATTACCTTCAAGTATTCTGATTTCTGGTCCTTCTGGCTCTGGAAAAATCTTAATAGCAACCGAGCTTTGCTCTTCGCTTTTATGTTTTGAAAAATCCTATCCACCATGTGGAAAATGTCCATCCTGTAGACTTTTGAGAGGTATTATTCCCCCAAAACTCGGCGTCGAAAAGCATCTAAATGAGCTATCTCACCCCGATTTTTACTGCGCTCTTGCAGAAAAATCCGAAATCAAAATAGACCAAATAAGGACAATTCTAAGCTCTATATCCTTAAAACCCGCCTTATCAAGCGCAAAAGTGGCGTTAATTTACCCCGCAGATAATATGAATGTCTTTGCCCAAAATGCGCTTTTGAAAACGCTCGAAGAGCCCCCTAAGGATTCTTACATCATCCTTGTATCCAACAACCCAGAATCACTTTTAAAAACTGTCCGCTCAAGGCTCTTTGAAGTAAGATGCCCACCTCTTAGCGACGAAGAGCTAAGCGCCCTTACGGGTATAAGCGATAGTGGATTAATAAATAAATCGCGCGCAAGCGCGCTTTTGCTGAAAAAACTAAAGGAAAAGCCAGCACTCTTAGAGCTTGTGAAAAACTTAAATGACCCAGTAAAGTTTTACAAATCATCTCAAGAGCTTGAAAAGTTAGATATTGACGAACAATCAACTGTTTTAACATTGCTATCCCAGTCATTCAACGAAAAAGCAATAAAAACCAAAAACATAGAGCTCACAAAAAAAGCACAAGCCATCACAGAGCTATTAGCTAACTTAGGCAAAGGACTAAAGATTGGACCCCAGCTTGCACTAATCTTACATCCTGAAGGGTAAAATTAATGTAAATGCATGTTAATGCCAGATTTCTCGATACGAACAAGTTTGTGACTATAAACGGCGATGTGCCGCTGCTTTGTCGCGACGAGCTTGTAATCGTCCAAACAGATAGAGGAGAAGAAGCAGTGCGCTTTGTAGGACTTTCAAAAGAGCAAGCAAGCATAACCGCCGAGTTTATAAGGAAGGCTCAAGAGGACGACCTTAAGAAGTTAGAGCAAAACAATAAAGACTCAGAAAGCGCCTTTTCCCTATTTAAACAAAAAGTAAACGAGCTCAAGCTGGACATGAAACCCTTGAAAAGCTACATCCCCCTGGATGGTAGCAAGATATTTTTCTATTACACCTCAAATGCACGGGTTGATTTTCGTCTTTTGGTAAAAGAGCTCGCAAAGGTATTAAAAAAACGCATAGAGATGCGTCAAATAGGCGCAAGGGACGCAGCTCAAATGCTTGGGTGGATAGGTTTATGCGGTGATATCCCGTGCTGCGTCCGATTTATTAACGAGTTTAGCCCGGTTTTTCTAAGCGACGTAGAGGAACAAAACCTTCCATTCTCGCCGCAAAAGTTCACAGGTCCCTGTGGAAAGCTGATGTGCTGCCTTTCGTTTGAGAGGTGTAATTACGATGTAAAACGCTACTTTCCCGAGAGTGGCAAAGAGCTCTGCTATTTAGGTGAGGTTTATTGCATGCAACATATAGACCCAATTCGTAGCACTGTTTTGCTAAAATCCCAAGAAAGGTCCTTGGAATTAAAAATTCAAGAGCTCATCCATCCATCTCTCTTAAAAAGACCCTGCAAATGCAAACAAGCAAGTGAGACTTGAAACCTTAAAAACCGACGGCTTTAATACCCTGCTTGGCTTTCGCTTGGAAGACGGATACATGATAGAATCCGTTCACTATGGTGAAACCCTTTGCGTATCTTCTCAAGTTGGGTGTTTGGTCGGATGTCCATTTTGCGCATCTGGCTCTAAAGGGCTTTTTAGAAACCTAAGTGCAAAGGAGATAATCTCACAATACCACTTAGCCCCAAAAGGCTTGCAAATTAAAAGAATAGCCTTTGCAGGTATTGGCGAGCCTTTGATGAATCTGCGAGAGGTAGAGACAGCGCTAAAGCACTTTCGCAATATCGGTCTTGGTGCTACTTTCTATACAAGCGCCCACCCTATTTCAATGCTTAATAAGCTATTAGACCTTCCCCACAGAGGTGTTAGCATCTCATTGCATGCAAGCGACGAGAATAAAAGGGCTTTACTTGTGCCAAAAGGTCCTTCCATCAAAGAGCTCTTTGAAACTTTAAGCTCTTACCTCAAAGACAAAACTATTAGACAGAAAAAACGCATAAGGCTTGCCTATATCTTGATTAAGGGCATCAACGACTCTCAAAGCGATTTAGAAAAGCTCGCAGACATTGCCCTCTCTTTAGGTCTTGAGGTTAATCTTCTTAAACTAAATCCCGCCTTCGGCGGATTTGAAAAAACATCAGAACAAACATACGAACTCTCTTACCAAATCCTTAAATCCAAGGGCGTTAGGGTGATTCTCTCTAATAGCTTTAGAACCCGCCCTTGCGGCGGGTGTGGCACTCTTTTAATTAGGGGAGCTCGCTCTCAGCAACTAAGCACTCAAGCGGCAGAATCTGAACCGTAGCGACCCCCTTGCTGACTATCCCGAGCTCTTTCGCAGCACCGTAAGAGAGGTCTATTATCCTCCCCTTTTTGAAAGGTCCTCTGTCGTTTACCCTTACGATAATCGCTTTGCCACTTTTTGGCTCTCTAACAAGTAGATATGAGCCAAACCTATGGGTCTTTGATGCAGCGGTAAGGCTATGCTTGTCAAAGATATCCCCAGATGCTGTTTTTCTACCATGGAAGCGCCCCCCGTACCAGCTTGCCTTCCCAGTTATCTCTACACACTCAGAGCCAAGACAAAAAGCGCCAAAGGCAAGGAAAAGGATAAATCCCTTCATTACCTTACCTCCTCTTTAAGTTTTAAGGAGATTTTACCAAAACATGGTAAAATTAAAAACCCATGGAATTTGATGTCAAAGATATCAGTCTTTCAGAAATCGGCGAGCTAAGAATCCAATGGGCTGGTCAAGATATGCCGGTTTTAAGGTCAATAAGAGAGCGCTTTTCAAGAGAGCTCCCCTTTAAGGGCTTAAAGATTGGCGCTTGTCTTCATGTAACTACTGAGACCGCCAACTTGCTCCTAACCCTCAAAGAGGGCGGCGCAGATATCTACCTTTGTGCCTCAAACCCGCTCTCTACCCAAGACGATGTTGCCGCAGCGCTTGTTAAAAATCACTCAATTAGCGTCTTTGCAATAAAGGGCGAAAACAAAGAGCAATACTATGAGCACCTTAGAAAGGTTATAAATAGCGGCGCAGACATCTTAATAGACGACGGGGCTGACCTAATCTCAACCCTTCATAAGGAGTTTCCAGAAAGAGCCGAAAAGATTATAGGTGCAATGGAAGAGACAACCACGGGCGTAATTAGGCTAAGGGCAATGGCTTCTCAAAACCAGCTTAAATTCCCGGTAATTGCAGTAAACGACGCTCTTACCAAGCACATGTTTGATAATCGATATGGCACTGGTCAATCAACGCTTGATGCCATAATGCGTGCAACGAACCGCCTTATCGCTGGCTCGAATGTTGTAGTTGCCGGCTATGGCTGGTGCGGAAAGGGCGTTGCCCAAAGAGCTCGCGGTCTTGGGGCAATTGTTTATGTATGCGAGGTTGACCCAATCAAAGCCCTCGAGGCAAGGATGGACGGCTTTAACGTTCTTCCTATGCAAGAAGCGAGCAAGATTGGTGATATTTTCATAACGGTGACTGGTAATACTTCCGTAATTAGACGCGAGCACTTTGAAGCTATGAAAGACGGCGCAATAATATCAAACTCTGGTCACTTTAATGTTGAAATTGATGTAAACACCCTTAATGAGCTTGCAATAAATGTGCGCGAAATAAGGCCTCTCGTGGAGGAATACACTCTTAAAGATGGCAAAAGGCTTTATCTTTTGGCTCAAGGGAGGCTCGTAAACCTCGCATGCGCAGAGGGTCATCCAGCCTCAGTTATGGACATGTCTTTTGCAAACCAAGCCCTATGCGCAGAGTATCTCACCAAAAACAAAATCCAAGTAGGCGTTCATCCAGTTCCAATAAGCATAGACAAAAGCGTCGCAGAGATGAAATTAGCAACAATGGGTGTTAAGATAGACGCTCTTAGCGAGGAGCAAATTAAATACCTAAGCAGCTGGGAGCTTGGCACTTGAAAGGAGGTTAAAAATGGCTGTTTGCGCAGTTTGCGGAAAGAGGACCCGTTTTGGAAAGAGCGTTACCTTCTCCGCAGAGCAAAATAATAGAACCTTTAAGCCAAACCTTCAGAAAGTTAGAGCAAGGATGCCAGATGGCAGCATAAAAAGGCTTTGGGTTTGCGCAAAGTGCTTAAAAGCAGGTAAGGTCCAAAAGGTAGCAAGTTGCTAAGCCGCCTAAGGTTTACCTCCGCAGGCGAATCTCACGGAAAGGGGGTTTTTTGTATCTTAGAGGGCATTCCTTCTAATTTGCGCGTAAGCGCAGATTTCGTAAATAAAGAACTTGAAAGAAGACAAAGGGGTTATGGTCGTGGCGGTCGCATGAAGATTGAGAAAGACCGGGTTGAGTTTCTTGCGGGGATTAGGTTTGAGAAAACGCTTGGCTCACCAATCGCCATGGCTGTATGGAATAAAGATTGGGAAAATTGGAAAGAGAAGATGAATCCAGAAGGGGATATCCACCCCTCTGTGGTTGCCTTTACAAGACCGAGACCGGGGCATGCGGACCTCGCAGGTGGGCTAAAATTTAACCACAGGGACCTTCGTAATGTCCTTGAGCGCGCATCAGCCAGGGAGACAGTAGCAAGGGTAGCCGCCGGGGCAATTTGCAAAATCCTACTTAGCGAGCTTGGCATCTATGTAGGTAGCTATGTAACCAAGGTAGGAAACCTCTCTTTTGATATGCCAGAGGGGCTCTTAGAGCGTCACGAGCTTGCAGAGCTCTCTGAGTTTAGATTTCCAAATAGGGCTTTTGACGATGAGTTTATAAAGCTCGTAGAAAAGGCGCGCGAAAGCGGTGAGAGTCTTGGCGGCGTGTTTGAGGTCTTTGCTATAGGTGTGCCGCCGGGTCTTGGAAGCTACACCCAGTGGGATTTGCGTCTTGATGGTCAAATAGCGCAGGCTCTAATGAGCATTCAAGCCATAAAGGCAGTTGAAATAGGTCTTGGATTTGAACTGAGCGAGCGATTTGGTTCTCAGGTCCAAGACGAAATTGCCTGGAGCTCTCAGGTAGGGTATTTTAGATTAAGCAACAACCTCGGGGGTCTCGAAGGTGGGGTGACAAACGGCATGCCAATAGTCGCTCGCTGCGGCATGAAGCCAATACCCACCCTC
>JANWVD010000063.1 GCA_025057715.1 Aquificaceae bacterium
TATTAGAGCATAAAATGCAACATGGCCTGCGTTTTCATTGAGAGAAAACGGGGGGTATCCTGTCCACATCATGCGTATGGCGTTACCTGGAAGAAGCGTAATTAGCGCAAGGACGCTTGCTGAGAAGAATAGCCAGTAGCTAAGGGCGTTAAGACGCGGGAAGGCAACATCCCTTGCACCTATCATAAGCGGAAGCAGGTAGTTTCCAAAAGAGCTCCAAATACCGACTGCCCACCAAAACTGCATTAAAACGCCGTGAATAGTAAGGGCTTTGTTATATTGGTCTTCGCTAAGGTATTGAAGGCCGGGCTGGAAAAGCTCGAGTCTGATTGCCAATGCAGATAGCCCTGCTACGAGGAAAAAGATGAGGCTTGTAACCCCATACATTATGCCGATTTTTTTGTGGTCTGTTGTGAAAATCCACTCTTTGATACTTGCGCTAAAGTAGGGCTTTTGACTTACTGCTGCCATTTTTTAAACCTCCTTTAGTTTTGTTTAGGCTGAACGCCCTCTGATACCCACTTTTGAAATTGCTCTTCCGGAACTACGCGCAAAACTGCGGCCATTTTGCTATGCTGAGTGCCGCAATACTCTCTGCAAAATACCCAGTAATTACCGGGCTTATTGATTTGAAACCAAAGATGGGTAATTCTTCCAGGGACGCAATCTTCGGTCACCTTTGCAGGATGGACATAGAACGACTGGATGACATCACGAGATGTGCAATAGACCTTGACTGGCTTTCCTGCTGGGATGTATGGGACGACAGCATCGTTTACTTCTTCGGGCTTTATATATTTCCCGGTTTGAGGGTCTGTCACGGAATTGAAGAAGGTATAGACTTGCTTCCCATTTGGATATTCAAACTCCCAGCCCCACATAAAAGCGGTGACTTTTATCTCCAAAGCCCCCTCAGGCGGGGTGCGCTGGGCGTTGTAAAAAGCGAAGCTCTGGGTGGCTAAGTATATGACTACTATTGTGGGGATGATTATCCACATAGCTTCGAGGGCTTTGCTGTCTTTGGTTGGCACACCTCTTTCGTTAACGCCCTTGCGATAGCGATATTTAAATAGGAAGTAAGCGCCGGGGATAAAGACAATGAGGTAGATAATGACTGACACTATGAGCCAGATTTCGTAAATTATGTCAAAGTAGTTAGCTGGTTGCGCTAAGATTTCCTTCATCTCATCAGCTCCTTATTGCGATTATAAATATATGCGGTGGCAAGCGTCCCTGCAAGGGTTAGCATGCCTATGGAGGCAAATATTACAAGCGGGTCGATTGTGTATCTGCTTCTGGTATGGTCATAGCGAAAGCATGCCAAGATAGCAAGGTCAATGATGTTGTTGATGCTTGGATTTTCACGCTGGGCGTCTATGAATGCCATTTTGACATCTCTTTCTCTGAGGAAAGCGCCGTAAAGATAGCGCATTATGCGTTTTTCTGGTGATATAAAAATAGTAACGCTTGGATGCAGAAATAGCTTATCTCTCTCTACATAAAAGAATTTAAAGCCTACTGATTGAGTAATTAGCTTGATATCTTCTTTTGATAAAATCCCAACTAGCCAGTTTTGGGGAAGGTTTTTGTTTCCGAAGTTGCTTAGTATGAAGTTTTCCAAGCTCTTTATATCGTCCTTTTCGTCAAAGGATAAAACTATGTAGCGATAGTCATCTGGAAGGGATTTAGAGACTTTATAAAGGTGCTCGGTTGATATAGGGCATACGGAGTTGCAGGAAAAATATACAAGCAAGAGAGCTGCCGGTTTTGAGCCTAAGAATTCATAAAGACTTACATCGCCTTGCAAGGTCTTTACATTTATGTTGGGGATTTTTTTGTTTATGTATAGGTCCTCTTGGATTTTGACTATTGAGACATCTTGCTCCCCGGGGTTTGCAGTATAACGACCATACTCATACTTTGAAAAAGCCGCGTTAAAAAAAAGCAAGATAAGAATGGCTAAGAGCTTCAAGGGGTGATACTTCCAATTAAGTATGCGCTGCTGGCTACTAAAAGCCACATGATATCAACGAAGTGCCAATATAGGGTGGTTGATTTTATGTAAGTTAGACCTTTGTTGGCGTTTGCTTTGCCAGTGAGCAAAAGATAAACAGCGATTAGCATCATAAAAATACCGACGACTATGTGAGAGGTATGGATGCCAGTAAGCATGTAAAAGCCAGTGCCATACATGTTAGAGCCTAAGGTAAAGCCAGAATGCCAAAGATGGAGCCATTCCATTATATGAATGACCATGAAGGCTAATCCAAGGGCGATTGTAAGGAGCATAAAAACGGCGCTTAGGAGGAACTTACTCTTTTCAAAAAGATGCTCAGCAAAAGCTATCGTTGCACTTGAAGCCCAAAGAATGATTGTTAAAAGCATGGGCAAGACAAGGCTCATGTCCTTTGGCACCCACTGTGCCCAATTTTCTGCGTTTGAAACCCTTGCCATGTAAAAGCCGGCAAACATCGTGCCGAATATGACGACCTCTGAGACTATGAAAAACATCATTGCGGGAAAGCCAAAGCCCTCTTCGTGACCTTTGGAGAAAAACTCGTTGACCCAGCCTGTGAGACCTATCAGCATTAAAACTACGGCGATGCCGGCAAAGGTTAGACCAAAGAGCTGCTTTTTCCAAACCATGAAGGCGATAAACGAAAGCGGGAGGAAAAGAATTGAAAGACCTACGGGCAATGGCCAGAAGCTATACTCGTGATGACCAAGGTGATGCTCAGCGCCATGTTCAGCCATGCTTGACCTCCTAAAATCAATAATATATTGAATTTGGCAATGTCAATACTCATTTTATTTCTATGAGATTGGACCTTAGCAAGATGTTGATTTACGAAAATGAGAGCAAGAGGGTCTTAGAGTCTTTGAGGAGCGGAATTATCGAGATTATGCTCATAGAGCTTGAAAGCCTCCCTAAAAGCGAATGGAAGAAAGCTCTAACTACATGGGCGAAGGTCTTTCTGTTTGCTCAAAACTTGGAAGGTAGGTCCTTAGAAGGGCTTGATGTTATGAGCATTGGGATACTCCAAAGCATAGCCGAAAAGATAAAGGAGGCTAAGTCCTTTGGGATTTTAAAAGAGGGGGATAAACCTTTTAGGCTTGTGGTTTTAGCCCTTGAAAATGAGGAAAAGATGCGCGATAGCGCGGTTTATTTTATATGGGACTTTTTTAGGAGGATTTCTTGAAGATAGCGGTTGGTATGAGCGGCGGGGTTGATAGCACCGCTTGCGCTTTGCTTATGTCAAGAGTAGGGCATGAGGTTATTGGGATAACCCTTAGATTCCATAAAATCTGTGATGGGGAGAGGGTTTGTTGCTCGCCGCAGGATGTTAAAGATGCGAGCAGGGTTGCTAACTTGCTTGGAATATCGCATCTTGTGATTGATTGGGAAGAGCTCTTTCGTCAGAGGGTTGTTGATAGGTTTCTTGGGTTTTCTTCAAGAGGCAAGACCCTAAATCCTTGTGCGGTTTGTAATAGAGATGTCAAAACTGGGTTTCTTGCAAGGTATTTAAGAGATGTTGCCATGATTGACAGATTAGCAACGGGGCATTATGCCAGAATTGTTGACTTTAAGTCCTTTAGGGTAATTGCGAGGGCAAAAGATAGAGCCAAGGACCAATCGTACTTTCTTGCGCTCTTAAGGGCTGAGGATATTGAGCTTTTGGAATTTCCGCTTGGCGATATGACAAAGGACGAAATTAGAGAGCTCTTGCGCTCTGAGGGGATTGACATTTGGGATAAAAGAGATTCTCAGGATGTTTGCTTTTTTATGGGGAAGAGTTTAAGTGAGTATCTTGAGGAGAATATTGGGGCTATTGAGGGGGAGTTGGTTTTTGAAAATAGGGTTCTTGCGCGTCATTCGAGCATATTTTCTCTCACCATTGGGCAAAGGAAGGGTCTTGGCGTGGCTTTTGGGGAAGCTCTTTATGTTAAAGAAATAGACCCTTGCGCGAAGCGCGTTTTGTTATCAAAAAAAGAAGAACTATATAAATCCGAGATTGAGCTTGAGTCTTTGAGCTTGCATTTGCCTATAAGTCAGTGGGGTAAGGTCTTTGCTCAAGTGAGATACAGGGGCGAGCTCTCTGAGGTTGAGGATATTATCCAAACTAATGGGGGGACTTTGGTTAGGTTTAAAAAGCCCGTTTGGGCGCCTGCGCCTGGGCAGGTTTGCGCCTTTTACGAAGGGGATGTTTTGCTTGGTGGCGGCATTATAGCCAGATGATAATCTTTGGGCGAAACGCCATTATCGAGGCTCTAAGGGCGGGAAGGGAATTTGAGAAGGTCTTTGTAGCTCACGATAGTGCTATGCCTGTTGAGATATTAAGGCTTTGTAAAGAAAGGGGGATAAAGCTCCAAAGGGTTTCTCGAAAGAAGGTAGAAGAGCTCGCAGGCGTTAAGAAAACTCAGGGTGTAGTTGCTATTTTAAGCGAGGTTGATTATGTGAGTTCTCAGGAGCTTTTTGATGAGGTTTTTAAAAGGGATGGGTTTTTCTTGGTCCTTGACCATCTGAGCGACCCGCAAAACGTTGGTAATTTGCTAAGGACCTGCGAGGCATTTGGTGGGGTCGGGGCTCTTTTGCCAAAGGATAGGGCTTGTCCTATAAATCAGACCGTTGTGAAAGCCTCGAGCGGGGCGATTTTTCATCTTAGACTTTCAAAGGTTAGTAATTTGCACCTTGCCTTAAGGGAGTTTAAAAAGCTTGGGGGCTGGGTCTTTGCTCTTGATATGCAAGGTAAGAGCCTAAAAGAGGCGAGCTTGGTTTTGCCTTGCGCCTTGATTGTAGGCAACGAAGGTCAGGGGGTTTCTAAACTGCTTCTTGAGCTCTCAGATGGCATCTTTTCCATACCCATGAGCGGGAAGGTAGAGTCTTTGAATGCTTCAAGCGCTGGGGCTATTGGGATGTGGGAATTAATTAGAAGGGCCCCACCTGGCGGTGGGGCAAAACAATTAGGGGAGGGAGGGGGAGGGAGTTTCTCAACAAACTCTTAACAATTTTTAATATTATCCAAATTTTCGAAATAGTCAAGACATGATAAAAGTCTTTGCATAAGAGGGTATTAAGTGAGAAGATTTTTCCCATGAGACGGCATGAGAGGATTCTCGAGCTAATACCGCAAGGATATAGGACTGTCAAGGCGCTTGCGGATTACTTCAATGTCTCTTTGATGACTGTTTATAGAGATGTGAGGAGCATGGAAAAGAAAGGGCTCTTGGTAAGAAAGCACGGCATGTTGCTTTTAAAGAGCGAGGTAAGCGAGGAGGAAGTTGCATCCTCCCAAGGGTGCGATTTTTGCTCAAAAGCCATCGATAAGAGGCTGGAGGTGGTTTTAAGGTTAGTTAGCGGAAAAGTTTTAAGAGCTTGTTGTCCGCATTGTGCCTTTATGCTAATTAAGCGTCTTGAGGGGAGCGAGATACTAAGCTGTATGACATGGGATTTCGTGAGGTTAAATCCAATTAACTTCTTTTCAGCAAGGTATGTTATTAACTCAGAAGCCATACCCTGTTGCACCCCCTCGGTAATTGCCTTTTTTAGCGAGCAAGATGCGTTTAAGTTTCAAAAAGGCTTTGGCGGTCAGGTAATGGGCTTTGAAGAGGCTCTTTCAGAGGTTCCAAGACTTATGACAATTCCCGTAAAAGTAAACCTCAGCGGTCTATAATCAAACTTGTTATGAAGGTAAAGATTTTTGTCGATGGTAATGAGGTTGAGCTTGAGAAAGACCAGCCCCTTTTGAGAGGGCTTTTAAATAAAGGTTTTAGCATTCCCTACTTTTGCTATCAT
>JANWVD010000064.1 GCA_025057715.1 Aquificaceae bacterium
CCATTTTTGAAGAGTTTTTTCAGGGACTCAAAGAGGTTATCACCGTCGGATATTCTATGTTCCACGAGCTCTATGCCGACGAATTTTTGCGGAAGGATGTCAAACATGAGAGCTTCTAAGAATATGGCGGGGACATTTATAAACACCATCTTTCCGTTTCCTACTTTTTCTGGACCAAGTTCTAAAATGAGGTTTGTAACGATGCTCGTCGCCTTTAAGGGGTCTATGCCGGTAGGGTATTTTCCGAGAACTCTATCCTGTAAGAAAAGCTCGTATGAGACAATTTCGCCTCCTCTGTCAAAAATTGGTTGTTTTGCAACAACCTTCATCATAATTCATTATAAAGACGCTTCAAAAGACTATCCAGATTAGAGGAATTTTCAATTGCGTTTACGACGAGCTTTGAAAGGATGTCTATTTCTACATTTACGCTTTGACCTACGCGCCTTTGGCTTAGGTTGGTGTTTTTGAATGTATGTGGAATTATCGTGAAAGAGAGCTCTGAATCTCTGACTGAGTTAATCGTTAGACTTATGCCGTCAATTGCAACAGAGCCTTTAAAGACGAAAAACTTCCTAAACTCTTTAGGATATGAAATCTTTAAAAGCCACTCGCTATGGTGGTTTTGAATATCTAAAATCTTTGCCTTAAAGTCAACATGACCTTGGACGAAGTGCCCGCCGAGCCTATCGCCAACCTTTAGAGCCCGCTCTAAGTTTACATAATCACCGCGGTTTAACTCAGAGAGATTGCTCCTCTTTAACGTTTCGGTTGAGACATTAAAAGAGAGCGTGTTTGCTTTGGCTTCTACTAAGGTCAAGCATACGCCGTTGACTGCGATGCTTTCACCAACCTTTGGATTGTCTATAGAGCTCTCTATAATAAGAGTTTGGGAAATACTTATGACTTTTCCGATTGATTCAATTAACCCGGTAAACATCTTCTAAATTAAAAACTGGACCGTCTATGCAAAGTCTTTTATAGCCTGATTTTGTCTCTATGGCGCAGCCGTAGCAAGCGCCCCAGCCACAAGCTACGCGAGCTTGCATAAATATCTCGCCGGCTATGTTGAAGTTGCTTTTAAGCTCCAAGGCGAGCTCTGATTGGATGCTAAGGCTAAAGCGTTTGCCAGCTTTTGGTTTTATAGCCTCAAAGAGTTCTTCTTTGGTTTTTAAAATTGTGGCTTTTAGCTGGAAGTATTGAAGAATTTCTCTTTCGCCTTTGTTTTCTTCGATAAAAAATAGCTCCGGGCTTTGAAGCCCGGCTATGGCTGCTAATTTAACACCCGAAGCTATGAGGATGTTTTCTTGGTTTGAAGAGAATGGGCGCTTTCCAAGAGGTGCAATGGCGCTTAAAATTTCACCGGGCTTTAGCTTTGATAGGGCTAATGTCCCTTCCCCTACGATTTTATAAATAATGACTGTTTTTTCATTAAAAGAGTTAAAAACGAATGGTCTGCAAATACTTTCGCCAAAGCCTTGGAAGATTTTCAAAAACATAAACTGCCCGGGGAGGGGTTTTAGCTCCTGGCTTAAGGAAAGCTCGAGAGCGTAAATATCTTTGCAAAGCGGAAAGTTCTTCAAAATCTCGGCTTTAACGATTCTTGGATAGCTCATCGCCAAGGAGGTTAAATGCAAGCACGAGTAAAAATAAAACCCCGCCGGGTGCTAAAATCCACGGATGCGAGGTAATTAAAGAGATGTTTCGCGCATCTGAGAGCATATTGCCAAGGCTTGGCTTTGGTTCTTGTATGCCAAGCCCGAGAAAGCTAAGGGTGGCTTCTGCTAAGATAAAACCCGTAAAGGCAAGGGTGGAAGAGACCAAAAGGTAATATAAAACCCCGGGGAGGATGTGAACTCTTAGGGTGTAGATTGGCCCTGCGCCGAAAGACCTTGCGGCTATTACAAACTCCTTTTCGCGAAGGGATAGGACCATGCCCCTTACGACCCTTGCGAGAACTGCCCAGCCAATTACTGAAAGGATGAAAACTATCGCGATAAAGACCTTCTCGCTGGACATATTTAGAGGAAAGACGGAGCGCAAGGATATCATGAGATAGAAGGTCGGTATTGCCATCAAGATTTCTGCAATGCGCATGATAATAGAGTCTATTTTGCCGCCGTAATAGCCGGCGATACCGCCAAACAAAGAGCCAAAGAAGAATGTTGTTAAAACACCGACAAAACCGACGCTTAGAGATATCTTTGTTGCGTATAAAAGCCTGCTAAAGATGTCCCTTCCAAGGCGGTCAGTGCCAAGGATGAAGATTTTGCATCCATCTTGGGTAGAGATTAGCTTTCGCCCGTAGGGCGTTTTTTTGAAAAAACTAACCTTGCATAGCCTTTCAGTTGGGGCGTATTTTCTAAAAAGTGGGTCTTTGAGGGTGTATTGTCTTACCATTAGACCATCTTTGGTGATGACTATGCGAGTTGGTGGATGGAGCGGGGAATCTCTTTGTTGAAGGTCGTATGGATAGGGTGCAACCAGCGGTGATAGCAAAGAGAGCAAAATCAGAAAGGATAAAATCCCGAGTGGAAAGCTGAGCCTCACTTGATATAAATTTTACACTTATGGAGCTAACTCTCGATTTTACTTCGGACGAGGTTTTTGATGTTGCAATAATTGGCGCCGGACCTGCTGGGGCTTCTGCGGCTTTATATACTGCAAGAGGCGGTCTTTCTACTTTGGTTTTATATAGAGCTGAGGCTGACGGGGCTTTAGGCGTTACGCAACAGATTGAAAACTATCCCGGCATTAGAGGACCGCTTTCGGGGTATGAGCTACTAAAGCTCATGAGAGACCACGCTAAGGACTTTGGGGCTAAGTTTGTGCGAGGCAAGGTAATAGCAACAGAGCTAAATTCGGATGTTAAAAAGCTCTATACTCAAGACGGGCGGGAATTCAAAGCCAGAGCTGTGATTATTGCCTCTGGGGCAATGGAAAGAACGAGCAAGCTAATTGGCGAGGAAGAGTTCTTAGGTCGCGGGGTTTCTTACTGCGGCATTTGCGACGCGGCGTTTTTTAAAGATAGACCCGTCGCCGTAATAGGCGAAGACGATTATGCTCTTGAAGAGACGCACTTTATCTCAAGGTTTGCAAGCAAGGTTTATTTGGTTGTGCCATCAAGTAAGGTCAAAGCCCCCAAAGAGGCGCTGGATGAGGTTTTACATCAGGGCGTAGAGCTTATGCTCCATCAAAGGATTTTAAAGATTGAAGGCGACCAAGGTGGTGTTAAAGGCCTATCGCTTCAGGATTTAAAAACCAAGGAAAAGAGAGAGCTCTCAGTGGACGGGGTTTTCATATTTATGGGTGGAAATAAGCCATCCGTTGACTTTTTGATGAATCAGGTTGAGATGACCAACGAGCATTGCATAGTAGTAAACGAGGAGATGATGACATCTATTCCCGGGGTCTTTGCAGCTGGCGATGTTCTTTGCACCAACATAAAACAGGCGGTTATAGCGGCGGCTGACGGGGTTAAAGCGGCGCTCGCAGTTGACAAATACCTTAATAAAAAGAGCAAAATTACATCGCAGTGGTAAATCTGATAGGCTCGAGAGCTCTATTAGAGCGATTTAGCCAGTTTATAGACCCAGAGGTTGAGGAGATTTTTGAGATTGGCCAGTATCTTATAAAGGCTGGCGGTAAGGCGCTAAGACCGACGCTTCTTTTAATGACATGCGAGAGCTTTGGCTATGACCCTTCTTTTGCACTTCAGCTCGCTGCGGGCATTGAGTTTATACACTTAGCCTCGCTTCTTCACGATGATGTGGTGGATGGTGCGACCCTAAGGCGCGGGATAAAGAGTGCGAATTTGGTCTTTGGAAATGAGGCTTGCGTCCTTGCGGGTGATTATCTATACGCAAAGGCGCTTGAGCTTTATGCAAACTTTGGCAATCTTGAGGCTATTAGGATTTTGAGCCGTGCGGTTATGGATATGTCCCAAGGGCAGCTCCTTGAGCTTCGCTCGCTTGGGAAGGTTTTAAATAAAGAGGAATACTTTAGGATTATAGATTTGAAAACCGGGGCTTTGTTTGCCAGCTCTTTGCAGATAGGGGCTTTGATATCAGGTCAAGAGGGGCATTCCAAGCTCTATAAGGCAGGGGTTTATTTAGGTAGGGCTTTTCAGATAGTTGATGATGTTCTTGATTATGAAGGTGATGAGTCAAAGCTTGGCAAAAGGGTGGGTTCTGACCTAAGAGAGGGTAAATGCACCCTTCCTTTAATATGCGCCGAAGGCGCGCTTAAAGATTTTACATTCCCCCCAGATGACCCAGAAGCCTTGCGCTTAAGGGTAATAGAGCTTGGGGGCACAAAACTTGCTAAGGAAATAGCAAAAGAGGAGCTATCAAAGGCTTTTAACATTCTTTTGGAATTTAAAGAGCTTGAGAGTTTGACAAAGTTTCTTCGGGGGCTTATAGAGCGTGAAAGTTAGTTCAAGAGTGGGTGAGTTTAGATTAAAGACTCATCTTAAGCCCGCCGGAGACCAGCCCAAGGCCATAGATAAGATAGTAAGAAATCTATTAAATGGCGTAAAGCATCAGGTTTTGCTTGGGGCTACTGGGACTGGAAAGACATTTACCATTGCGAATGTTATTCAAAAGTATGGCAAACCTACCTTGATTCTTGCTCATAACAAGATTCTTGCAGCGCAACTATACAGAGAGCTTAAAGAGCTCTTTCCTGAAAATGCGGTTGAATACTTTATAAGCTACTATGATTATTATAGACCCGAGGCTTACATCCCTGAAGAGGATATTTACATAGAAAAGGATGCAAGCATCAATCAGGTGCTTGATAGATATCGCCATAGTGCAACTGTCTCGGTGCTCGAGCGAAGGGATGTGATAGTAGTTGCTTCTGTTTCTTGCATCTATGGTCTTGGTTCGCCGCATGCATACTACCAAATGAGACTATCGCTAAAGGTGGGCGATAGGGTGAGTTTAAGCGAGGTTTCCCGAAGGCTGGTCGAGATTGGCTATGAAAGAAACGATGTTGCTATCTCGCGGGCGACTTTTTCTGTGCGTGCTAACTCAATCGAGGTTGTGCCATCTGATGTAGAAGATAGGCTCGTAAAGATTGAGTTTTGGGACGATGAGGTTGATTCAATTCAGGTAATTGACCCACTTAATAGGCATCTCATTGCGGAGTTTGCCAGAATCGTTCTTTTCCCAGGTTCACATTACGTTGCACCAAGAGAGTCCATAGAGCAAGCGCTTGAGCAAATAGAGAGAGACCTTGAAGAGAGGGTTAGATGGTTCCTTGATAGAGGAAAAGAGCTGGAAGCAAGGAGGCTTATGCAAACTACTACTCACGACCTTGAGCTTATAAGAGAGCTCGGGCATTGTAAGGGGATTGAAAATTACTCAAGGTATTTCGAGGGAAGAGCCCCCGGGGAGCCGCCATACACTTTGATAGATTACTTCCCCGAGGATTTCTTACTTATAGTTGACGAAAGCCATGTGACTATACCGCAAGTAAGGGCTATGTATAATGGTGACCGCTCGCGAAAGGAAAAGCTTGTTGAATACGGCTGGAGGCTCCCTTCTGCGCTTGATAATAGACCCTTGAAGTTTGAGGAGTTTTTGCAAAAGCTAAATCAAGTTATTTACCTATCTGCCACGCCGGATGAATGGGAGATTGAGCAAAGTGGCGGATTAATGATTGAGCAAATAGTTAGACCAACCGGATTGCTTGACCCAATTGTAGAGGTCAGACCAAAGAGGGGGCAGCTTGAAAATCTGCTT
>JANWVD010000065.1 GCA_025057715.1 Aquificaceae bacterium
CAGATAAAAGCCTATATGGTTTTAAAGTTTTATTTTCCAAATAACCAACGCCGATGAAGAGATTTTCCATATAAAGCCTGTAAAACCCGCTTTTATGATAATCTGGAAGATGCAAAAACGCACCGCTTAAGACCCTGCGGGCTTCGTCAGCAGAGAGGGAAAGCTCGGGCAAAAAGCAAAGCGCCCTGTCAGGCTCTTGGATGTCTTTTTGAGAGAGTTCATCGGGTCTAACTGCTTCTTTTAAGGAAAATGGACCGACCTCTAACCTTCTAAGAGCTACGACATGCGCGCCGCAACCAAGAGCCTGACCAAGCTCGTCTATAAGGCTTCTTATGTATGTCCCGGAAGATACTTCAAAGAGTATCTGGATTAGAGGTAAATCACACTTAATTAGCTCTGCACGCCTTATGAATACCTTTGACTCTTTTAAATCAACGTGTAAGCCTGCCCGAGCAAGCTTGTAAGCTCTCTCACCAGCTACTTTTTTCGCGCTAAAAACTGGTGGCTTTTGGAGCTTTTCGCCAATAAAACTTCCAAGTAAGCTAATAATATCTTCGCAATTTAGATTAACTTCGCGCTTTTCTATGATTTTACCCTCGCAATCAAATGTATCCGTTCTTTCACCAAGCAAAGCATCTACCAAATATACCTTATCAAGCTCAATAAAAAACTCTGAAAACCGAGTTGCTTGACCGAGCAAAACAATTAATAACCCGGAAGCAATTGGGTCAAGAGTGCCAGTATGCCCAGCTTTTGTATGAAACAGACGCCTAACTATCTTAACCGCCTCCATAGAGGTTATGCCAGATGGCTTATCTAAGAAAACAACACCGTCAACCAAGAAAGTCTCGAAGATGGCGCTTCATCGCCATACTTTTTAGCTTACGAAGGGCTTTTATTTCAAGCTGTCTTACCCTCTCTCTTGAGATTTGAAGAATGTCGCCTATTTCCCTTAAAGTCTTTGGCTCTTCCCCATGCAAGCCAAACCTGAGCTCTATAACCCTTCGTTCCTTTTCCGGCAGCTTGCTCAAGAGGTTATCAATTTCGCGCTCTAAGACCTCGCCTATGATTCTTTCCTCTACATCTGCCGTGCCATGCTGGCTTAAAAAGTCAACAAAAAACGAATCCTCGCTATCACCAACAGGCGCATCAAGAGAGAGCGGGGCTCTGCAAAGCTGAAGGGCACGCTCTACATCCTCCCTGCTTACCTTTTGGGGTAAAGACTGGATACCTTCATTTATCTCCTCCGGCGTTGGCTTCCTCCCGTTTTTTCTCTCAAATTCCCTTACAAATGTATCTTTTGTAAACTCCTGAGCAACCTCTTCAATCGTAGGCTCTCTTTCGAGTTCTCTATAGAGCTTGCTGTAGATACCGCTTATGCGGTTTATAAAATGCGATTGTTTAAGGGGGATTTTAACCGCCCCGGTTTGCTGGGAAAGCGCTTGCATGATTGATTGACGAATCCACCAAACGCCGTACGAGATAAATCTTACGCCCCTATCTGGGTCAAAGCGCTTCGCGGCTTCCGTAAGTCCATGATTTCCAGCGGCTATCAATTCAGATAGAGGAAGCCCGTATCCAAGATACTGCCTTGCGATGCTTATAACAAACCTAAGGTTTGACTCTACTAACCTCTGAAAAGCCTCTTGGTCTCCTGCCTTTGCCCTTATGGCATACTCTTTTTCTTCCTCTGGTTTAAGAAGCTGTATCTTGGATACCTTTTTAAGGTATTGATTAATAAGCGCCTGTTCTGCGTCGTTAGCCATAAAGATTACCTCAACCTCAGGCTTAAAAACAGCCTGCCACCTTGTCTAAATACCAATAACAGAACATTTTCACGCCCAGCATCAATGAGCTCTTTTATCATTGCGTTAAATTCTTCTACTGTTACAACTATTTTGTTTTCTACCCTCAATATTACATCGCCTCTTCTTATGCCGCTTTGCGAAGCAAGCCCACCTGGGGCAACATCAAGCACCAAAAGACCGCCTTGACCAACTCTTGATGATTCCTCAGGCGTTAGAGCTCTAAAGGTCATACCAACATTCTGATGTGGCTCAATTGAAGACCTTGGACTATCAGGCATTTCGCCTACCTTTACCTTAATAGACTGCTGATTTTTGCCTCTTACTATGCTAAGGATGAGCTCTCTTCCGGGCTCTGTTTTCATTATTAAAAATTGTAAATCCCTAACGCCCGAAACTTTTTGACCATTTACAGCAATGACAACATCCCCTACCTTTAAACCAGCCCTTTCTGCCGGACTACCGGGGGCAATCTGGGCAATTAAGACACCCTCTTTCACCCCAAGGCTTTCTGCCATCTCTGGTAAAACGTCTTGAATAACTACCCCTAACCAACCCCTTGTTACCCTGCCTTTCTCGATAAGCTGGTCTGCGACCCATTTTGCTAAGTTTATTGGTATGCTAAAACCAAGCCCTTGACCCTCTGCAAGGACTGCGGTGTTAACGCCTATGACTTCACCTCTGATATTAACTAAAGGACCACCAGAATTACCCGGGTTTATTGCCGCATCTGTTTGGATAAAGTTTTCATATTGAATTTGGGGAATGCCAATACTTCGTCCCAACGCTGAAATAACGCCAAATGTTATAGTTCTCTCAAGCCCATAGGGATTACCAATTGCAATGACTAATTGCCCCACCTTTAGCTCATCAGAATTACCAAGCTTTGCAACTCGGCTTAGCGGGTCTTGGACATCTTTGCTATCGACTTCTATAACAGCAACGTCCGTTTTTTGGTCTATACCAACAATCTTAGCCTGTTTTTCTGTAATTCTATCTAACCTAACCCTTATGTTTCTCGAATTTTGCACAACGTGGGAGTTTGTAAGGATGTAAAACTTATTATTTTTATAGTCTATTATCACCCCAGAGCCAAGAGAGCGTCTATCAAATGGCGCTCCAAAAGGAAATGTAGGCACTTCCTGATTTGCGAAAATCGTCACAACCGAAGGGGAAACGGTATCAACTATAGCGGTAAGCTCTTTTTCAATCTGTTCTAATATACCGGTCTTTATAGTTTGAGTGTGTTGAGGCTGAGGTTGAGGCTGTGGCTTTAATTGAACTACCTGTAGTGGCTCGGTCTTTGCTTCCTCTGCCTTACAGCTAAAGACAAAGAGCACCACCCCAAAAATCAGAAAAATCAGAGCCATACGAGCCTTCCTCCTCATTAAGAGACCTCACACTTAAAGAATAAAACCTCAAAGGCCGGACTTTCACACTCAGACACCAACCTTACGAGTTTTTCCTTAGCTATTATACCACCGCAAACCGCCGGATTATAAGAGCTCCCAGTGTATTTTAAAAACCTAAGCAAATCAATGCCTCTATAGGGAATTTCCACCCTTTCGCTAAAAACCTCCACGCCGCCCTTTAAAAGCCTTATAATCCTCTCGGGCTTTGGGAAGGGAAAGTTAAAAACCTCCAAGCTCCCCTCAACAGGGATGGCACCAATAAAAGCCCCCCTGCAAACCCTTAACGCCTCTGGCACCGAGACCTCAATCTCTGTCCAATGCAAGCTAAAGCTGCTCACGACGGTATCAAAAACCCTGTCCTTAAATGGCAAAAAGTGAGCATCTGCGACCATCCCGCCCGACTTGATTGCCATCTCAAGCGAGATATCCACCCTAACGGCATCGATTCCCTTTGTCGCAAACCCAGTCCCACAGCCAATGTCCAAAACCCTACCCTTTAGCCCCCACAACTCTCTTAGCCTGTTAGCAACGCGCTCTTGAGGCTTTGCCCAAAGTTCATAACTCCTACTGGCTTTTGAAAACCTCAAGGCGATGATTTTTTTGTTCATCATAAATCCGCGCTTCGCGCGATTATTTCACCCGGCATATGCCCCCCATCTAAAAGCAAAAACCTACCCCCAGACAGATTAGCAAGCTCAAGCCCGCAGCTCGGCGGGACAATCTTATCATTAATTCCATGTAGGACTGTGAGATTTAAACCACTTAACTTCGCCCTAAGGTCGATTTTTGATATGTCTGAAAGGAGTTTTAAGGCGTTATTTAAATCTATTTTGTCGTTAAAACCCCGACCAAGCGCCGTTTTTCTAAAATTATCAAGCTCGTTTGGTCTTCGTTTGAGTCTTAAAATAAACCCCCTCAAGGAATCTTCCCCAAAACAAGACCTCATATTCGCAAATCCACCAACAATAACCACCCTTTTAAACCTCGAGGGAAAAAGCATCTTCATCATAATGGCAATTACCCCGCCCATAGACCAACCAAGAATGACGCTCCCAAGAGGGGCTATGAAAGAGAGCTCTCTTGCAAGCTCCCAAGGGCAGCTATAGCCAAGATTGCTCCTGCCATGAAATGGCAAATCAACGCCTTTTATATGTGGCAAAACCCTACTTGAAAAGCCAAAGCCATGGATAAAGAAAAGCGGGTCCGGAGGGATTCGAACCCCCGACCTAGGGATTAGAAATCCCTTGCTCTGTCCAGCTGAGCTACGGACCCTCGGGGTGGCAGGACTTGAACCTGCGACTTCTGGCTCCCAAAGCCAGCGCTCTCCCACCTGAGCTACACCCCGTCAGAGACCTACCTTTGCCATATAAAGTATTAAATCCCTGAGTCTACAAGCATAGGCCCATTCATTGTCATACCAAGCCGCAACATGAACGAGCTTGCCCATAGAGGCAGTAAGCCCAGCATCAAAAACCGCAGAATGCGGATTTTTTATAATATCACCAGAAACAATCGGCTCTTCGGTGTATTGCAAAATCCCAAAGAGCTCACCCTCACTTGCAACTTTAAAAGCCTCGTTTATGGTCTTTACATCAGCTTCTTGAGATAGCTCAACCGTTAGGTCAATTAAAGACCCATCTTGAACCGGCACCCTTCTTGCGCTACCATCGAGCTTGCCCTTAAGGTTTGGCAAAACCTCACCTATGGCTTTCGCCGCACCAGTAGTGGTTGGGATTATGTTAACCGCGCTTGCGCGCGCTCTTCTTAAATCCTTATGGGCTAAATCCAGCACCCTTTGGTCATTAGTGTATGCGTGAACTGTGACCATATACCCTCTTTGGATGCCAAAATTCTCGTCAAGAACCTTCAAAATAGGTGCGAGGCAATTTGTTGTGCAAGAAGCGTTTGAGACAATTTGATGATTTTTAGGGTCGTATTGAGAGTGATTTACGCCCATAACGATGGTCATATCAACGCCCTTACCTGGGGCTGAAATAACGACCTTCTTGACGCTTCCTCTTAAGTGTGCGCTTGCTTTCTCTCTGTCTGTAAAAACCCCGGTTGATTCAACTACTACCTCAACATCTTCACTTTCCCAAGGTATCTGAGAGGGGTCTTTAACGCAAAATACTGCTATTCGCTCGCCGTTAACAATTAGCTCATTTTCAGTGTATTTAACATCAGCCTCAAGCGGACCAAATGTTGAGTCGTATTTTAATAAGTGTGCAAGAGTATAGGTGTTTGCAAGGTCATTTATGGCAACGACCTTAACATCGCTCCCTAAACAAACCCTTAGAAAAACCCTTCCAATCCTTCCAAATCCGTTAATCCCAACCCGCACGGGCATAAAGAAGATTATATAAAATTTTAAGGTGCTTAATGTCTTCAAAACAGGCGAGGATAGAGCTCTTGACCTAATTCTCAGTATAGCCTACGCTTATAGAGGCTCGGAGTTTGACCTCAAAAAGCTTCCAATGTCTGAGTTTAACCAAAAGACCCACGAAAATGACAAGGTCTTTT
>JANWVD010000066.1 GCA_025057715.1 Aquificaceae bacterium
GGGCTAAACATTCTCTTTGTTGGTGATATTCTATATAGCAGAGTTTTTCGCTCAGATGCAAAGCTATTTTCGCTCTTTGGTGCAAACTTAGGCGTTTGCGCGCCTTTTGAATTAATCCCAGAGGACTTATCCCCCTTTGGCAAGGTGGAGGTTTTTAAATCCCTCAATGACGCCCTAAACTGGGCAGATGTTGCGATTTGGTTAAGGCTTCAAAAAGAGCGTCATCAACACAGCATTCCCGAGAGCTCTTACTTTTCCCAATTTGGACTTACCAAAGAACGCTATGAGCTTCTAAAGGGAAAGTTTATGCACCCTGGACCAGTGATTGCAGGCGTAGATATCGAGGAATCTCTCATATACTCTGAAAAATCACTCATTAAAGCCCAAGTTAGAAATGGTCTATTTGTAAGAATGTCTGTGCTTAAATGGGTGATTGATGGCTAATGTGCTCTTAGGCGTTTGCGCAAGCGTAGCAATTTATAAAAGCTGCGATATTATCCGCGAGCTTACTAAAAAAGGTCATCAAGTGAGGGTTATAATGACCCCCGCATCAGCAAGCCTTATAAGTCCAACCCTATTTTCATCCCTTTGCGATTTTCCAGCTTACGTTGATTGGTCTTTAGACCCTTTGGCGCATATAAATTTACCTCGCTGGTGCGATGCTTTTTTGATAGCCCCCTGCTCTATCAATACTATCTCAAAGATAGCGCTCGGGATAGGGGATAATTTGCTCACAAGCTCTATCCTTGCCCATAGCGGAAAGCTTCTAATAGCGCCAGCGGCAAACACCCAGATGCTTAAAAAGCCAATAATTAAAAAACACCTAAGGCTGCTAAGCAAATTCGCAACCATCATAGACCCGCAAGAGGGGCAACTCGTTTGCAAAGAATACGGCGAGGGAAAGCTTGCGCCTACTGAGCTTATATGCAGCTATGTTGAGCGAGCTGTTAGCTCACAAACTCTCAAAAATAAGCGCTTTCTAATCGCCCTTGGGGCGACAGAAGAGCCCATTGACTCAGTAAGGGTTATATCAAACCTCTCTTCTGGCAAAATGGGAATTGAAATAGCAAGGCAGCTCTGGCTACGCGGTGCAGATATTCAAATAGTCGCTGGCAAAACCTCAATGCCAGTGCCCAAAGAGTTTAAAACTCACCACATAAGAACATCCTCAGAGATGCTAAAAGCCCTTCTTGAGCTTTCAAAAGACGCAGATTGTCTTATTATGCCAGCAGCAGTTTCTGATTTTAGACCAAAAATCAAGTCCTCAAAAAAGATTGAACGCTCAAACTCGCTTATTCTCGAATTAGAACCAACTCAAGATATAATATCAACCATCCGAATGCAATACAAAGACCTATTTATCTTAGGCTTTGCCTTAGAAGAGCCTGAAAACATCTACTCAAGGGCAAAACAAAAGCTAAACGAGAAAAACCTAAACGCCATAGTAGCAAACACGACCTCCTCAATTGGCTCTGAAAGAATTGACGGCTTTTTACTAACAACCATGGAGAAGATTGACCTCAAAGGTCCAAAGGAAGATGCAGCCAAGGTTATAGCAAGCTGGCTTGAAAAAAAGCTTGGAGCGGAGGGGATTTGAACCCCCGACCTCCTACACGCCAAGCAGGCGCTCTCCCACTGAGCTACCGCCCCAGTAAGTTATTAATCATACCATGAGGTCATATTTACTTATCCATAAACGCGCCTTACGGCGCAATTTAGAAAGAATCTACTCTATCCAAAAAAAGCGCATCATCGCAGTCCTCAAGGCAAATGCCTACGGCATTGGGCTCAATGTGGTTGCACCAATAATTGCAAACCACCCCTTTGTCGACATGATTGCAGTAGCATGCCCAACGGAAGGGGCAAATCTAAGAGAGATGGGTATCAAAAAGCCAATCTTGGTCCTTGGCGGTGCTTTTGAAGACGAATTAAAGCTCTTTAAAAACTACTCTCTCACGCCTGTGATTTCTCATATAGAGCACATAAGAGCTCTAAAGCACTTCAGCGGCAATGTTCATATAAAGTTTGACACTGGCATGGGAAGACTCGGTTTTTTAGACCTTCCTGATACTAAAAATCTCAAAATTGTCGGCGCAATGACGCATCTATGCTGTCCTCAAGATATAAAAGAGACCCAAAGTCAGATAGAGAGATTTAAAAATCTAATTAAAGGTCTAAGAAACCTAAAGTTTATCCACATCCAAAGCTCTGGTTCGCTAACTTACAGAGTAAAGTTTGCAACGCATGTAAGGGTAGGTATATCAATCTTTGGTGAAAAGCCATTTGAGGGTTTTAAATTAAGCTTCCAAAGAGCTCTTGAATTAAGAGCCTCAATAATATCCATCAAAGAAGTCCCAGAGGGCTACGGGGTCTCATACTCAAAAACATTTATAACACCAAGGAAAACAAAGCTCGGTGTGGTTGCAATAGGATACGCAGACGGGCTTTCCCGCCAGCTTTCAAACAGGGGCTTTCTTTACCTAAATTCCCAAAAACTTCCAATCGTCGGAAACATAACCATGGACTTAACTATCATGGATTTAACAAATGTAGATGCTAAAGTAGGCGACTATGTCGAGGTAGTTGGTCCAAATCAGAGCTTTTCCGAGCTTGCAAAGATTGCAAATACCATTCCTTACGAGCTTATGACCTCTTTGTCCTTTAGGATAAAGAGAATCCTTGTCTAATCAAGAGCCTTTGAGTCTTGCCAAAGTCTCTCAATCTCTTCCAAAGAGAGTTGTGATAGCTGCTTTCCCATTAGCTTTGCAGATTCTTTGACGTAATTAAACCTTCTTTCAAATCGGTCGTTAGCTATTTGCAAACACCTTTCGGCATCAAGGTTTAAAAACCTCGCGAGCTCTACAATAGCTATCAAAATATCCCCAAGTTCATGCTCAAGGTCCTTGAGATTTCCCCTCTCAAGCGCCTCTTTTAGTTCCTCTATCTCTTCGCTTATCTTTTGAAAAACTTCCTGAATGTGTTTAAAATCAAACCCTTCTTTACTTGCGATATCTTGAAGAATTTGGCATCTTTTAAGCGCTGGGATATCTTGAGCCATATGCCGCTATGAGCTATTTCTTTTCTCAATCCCGTCTTTTAAGATACCAATTAGCATCTCAAAGCTACTTTGAAGCTCTTCAGAGAGCTGTGATACTATCTTTCTCTCATCTTCCTTCGCCCGCTTTAAAAGAGGTGATATTTCTCTTTCGTATAAAAGCTCGTATTGCTTTAGGTCAAACTCTATCTCCTCGGGCGTTAAATCCTCTATTGTAGCTTTGCAGGCTCTAATTAGCATCTTGATGGAAGTTAGCGTATTTTTAAGCTCTTGCTCGATATTGCCCCTGTCCAAACCTGCCTTGGTAAAGTCAGCCATTTCTAAGGTCCTACTAAAATACAATGATAGTATTTTGTGTATTTTTCCTTAACTGAGTTTACGGCGTTTGTATCCACTGAGCTAATGAGGTTTTGAAACTCTTCCTCTGACCTCCAGCCTGCGCCAAGTGCTTCATTCCAAGCAAGCGCCGAGGATTGCTGGCGCCTCGTTTGACGCCTAAGTAGATGCAAACCTATGAGCCTTCTTTTAGCGAGCTCTACTTGCTCTTCTTTGAAGCTATGCGATTTTACGAGCTCTATCATCTCAGACATGACCTTCTCCCCGTTTTGCGGGGATGTCCCAATATATGTCAAAAGGCGCGAGGCTCTCGCAAAGCTCCTTACAAAAGAATAAACCGCATAAGCGTATCCTCTCTTCTCTCTAAGTTCCTGGAAAAGCAAGGAAGACATTCCGCTACCAAGCGCAGAGTCAAAAACAAGGAATGGATAATAATCTCTATCTTTTGGGGATGGTGCCATAAACATGCAAACCACAGTCGATTGAGAGCCTTCTCTGCTTAGTCTTATCTGTTTTGACTCAGTCATTATAAGTTCTGATGTTGATATATTACCCTGAGATACATTTAGCGCGTCCAAAACCTCAAGAAGCCTATCTTTAAAATCGCTTGGCTCAAAGTCCCCTACAATAGCAAGGATGCTCCCTTTTACATTAAGAGCTTCGCTGAGCCTTTGCTTTAGCCTATCAACCGTGGTTGACGAAATGCCCTCAGGTGTGCCAATTGGCGGATATTCGTAGCTTGTTCTTCTAAAGGTAAATGCCCTTAGCTTGTCCATAGCAAATGTTTGGGGGCTTTCTGCGCGAGAGGCGATAGCCTCGAGCGCGTTTTTCTTTTCTCTTACTAAGTCATCTTCTTTTAAGAGGGGTTCTTTAAGCATGCTCTTGATAACATCCAGAGCTCTGCTTAGTCCCTGGGTCCTTGTTTCAAAGGTTAGCTCAATAAAGTCCTCGTGGGTTGATATGCTTATGCTTCCACCAAAATCCTCAAAGGTGCTTGATATTTCCTCGGCGCTGTATTTAGCTGTTCCTTTCAGAAGAAGCTGGGAAAGAAGATATGTCTCGCCGGGGTTTTTCTCCCCGTTTGTCCCACCCGGGATTAATAAGGTCCCTGCCACAAGCCCCGGACCTGCCGTGCGCTTTATTATCAGCTTTGCCCCGTTTTTGTGGTTAATTTCCAAAATTTGCGCGCTCGAGCTCATTATTAAAAACATAATCCAAAATACTACCCTCATCTTGGGGTGAGGATAACCTCGGAATAGGGTTTTGCAATAATATACTTCCTCAGAATCTCCAAGATATCTTCTTTGCTTACTGCCATTATACTATTCTCAAAGTAAAGATAAGGATTTAAACTTTTACCTACTGTCAGGTAATAGCCTATAGTAAAAGCTTCAGATTGCACTCTTTCGTGTTCAAATGCCTTTGAATTTATGAGTCTTTGCTTTGCAATTTCAACAACTTCGTCTGTTATGAAGCTCTCAGGGGAATTTATTAATTTAAAAACCTCTTCTTTTAGCGAATCTACACCCTCCGGGCTCGTAGAGGCAAAAATATAGAATATGTTATCAATCGGTCTTGAAAAATCGCCGCAGCCAATTGAAGAGGCAAAGCCCTTTTCCCTGATTTCTCTAAAGAGAATCGACGTCCTTCCAGTCCCAAGAATTTGGTCAAGCACCATAAGTGCTGGGTATTCGCGTTCTTTTATCCCCGGCACTCGCCATGCAATGACCCAATATGCATTTGATAGTCTGCTGTCTCTTACCGTTTTTGACCTATTTTCAAGCTGCTCTGGCTCTGGCTTCACCTTTTGCTTTTTGACCTGTCTTTTTTCCTCCTTTCCAAAGGTTTTTTCGGCAAGTTCGTAGACTTCTTCTGGATTTACATCCCCAACTATCACGATATTAATAACTTGTGGTGCATAAAAGTTTGTGAAAAATTCTCTCAAACCCTCTTGCGTAAAGGCTCTGACTGTGTTTTCAAAGCCAAGTATAGGGTCTCTGTATGGTGATATTTTATAAACTTGCTTTTCAAGCTCTTCCCAGAGCTTGTTTCTTGGGTCATCATCCTTGCGCTTTATCTCCTCTATAACTATTGGCTTCTCTTTCTCAACGGAGTCTTTATCAAGTAATGGTCTTTGAGTAAGATAATAAATCAATTCAAGAGCCTCTTTCCAGTATGGTTTTGCTATCGTTATGTGGTAATATGTAAAGTCTTTCGAAGTGCCAGCGTTTATGCTCCCGCCC
>JANWVD010000067.1 GCA_025057715.1 Aquificaceae bacterium
CTCTGTTCAAGCGAGCCAAAGATGCGAATTGGACTCTCTTCCAAAGCCCACTTTATGAATCTAAAAACCCCCATGTCAGGTCGCCCAGAAGGACCATAGACCGTAAATAGTCTGAGGATGCTAATATCAAGACCATGAAGATGGTGAAAGTTATAGCAAATGAGCTCTGATGAGCGCTTTGAGCTGGCATATGGCGAGAGGGTCCTATCGCACTTACTTGATTCTAAAAACGGCGGGCTTTCGCCCGCATACACAGAGGAGGTAGAGGCGAAAACAAACTTGCCTATACTGAATTGCACAGATAGCTCAAGGAGGTTAAGAGTGCCCATTGTGTTAACGTTTAGATAGTAGCCTGGGTTTTGGATAGAGTGTCTAACGCCCGGCGCTGCTGCAAGGTGGATTATTGCGTCTGCTTTGAACTTAGAGAGCTCTTCAAAGAGGCTTTCTCGCTTTGTTATATCAAGCATCAAAAATGAGAAGTTTTTAAAGCTCTTTAACGCCTCAAGGCGGTGGTGCTTTAGTCTGATATCATAGTAAGGCTCGAGGTTGTCAAAGCCTACTACTTTAAGACCCTCTTTGAGCAAAAGCTCGCAAACTTTGGCGCCGATGAATCCAGCACAGCCCGATACAATAATGGTTTTCATTAAGATACTCAATTGTATCAGATGAGAGTCCTTTCCGTAGTTGATGGCACAGGCTGGAGCGGGACAAAGGAACAGACATTTTTAATAGCAAGGGGATTATCAAAAAGGGGCTTTGATGTTCATCTTCTATTTAGCGAGCGAAATACTCGCATGAGAGCTCTTTCTGAGAATGAAGTTAACGCTCACTTAATGAAAGGGTCTTTTTCGCGTTTAGAGATTGGGAGTTTTTTTAGCATCTTTAAGTTAGTTAAGGGTTTAAAGCCCGATGTTTTGATTGCAAATTCCCCGCATTCTTTTGATATGTGTTTGCCTGCCATATACTTTTTAAGACCAAAGGTGATAGCTTATAAAAGAACTGGACTTGGCTCGAGCTGGTTTTCAAAAAAATTCAAGTATAGGTTTGCGGATAAGATAGTTGTTGTTGATAAAAGAACGCATAATATACTAATAGAGCAAGATTTTTACCCAGAAAAGCTCATTTACATCCCAAGTGGGATTGACCTAAATAGGTTTTTCCCAAATAGGGATATTAGAAGCGACGTTAGGCGCTCGATTGGGATTTCTGATAAGGATGTGGTTTTTATAAATGTAGCTAACTGGGATTTAAGCCATAAGGGTCAGGATATTCTAATTAAGGCTTTTGGTATGCTAAGGTGCGAAAATTGCGTGCTTTTGTTAGTTGGCGAGGGAACCGATAAAGAGGGTATGCCTTATGCTAAGGCTTTGGGCATAAAGAATGTCATTGGTCTTGGCTTTAGGGGCGATATAGAGAGGCTACTTCAATCTGCAGATTTCTTTGTCTTCTCTTCGCGCTTTGAGGGTATTGCTGGGGCGGTTTTGCAAGCTATGGCTTGCGGGCTTTTGGTGATATCTTCGCTCGTTGGCGGGGTAGGGGAGTATTTAAAAGACGGGGAGAATTCAATCTGCGTCCCCGTAGGGGACGCGTTTTATTTATCAAAAGGTATGAAAAGAGCTCTTGAGATGACAAACGAAGAGAGGTCAAGGCTCACAGAGAGAGCTTTGCAAACTGCAATGAGTTATTCTATTGACAAGACCTTAGAGAGGTATGTAGAGCTCTTAGAGGGGATGAAATGAGCTTAATTTATGAATTTTTGCTAAATAGGGGGCTTGAAAAGAGGTCTTCGCAGGAGATTTTGCTAAAGAAGGTGTTTTCCTTGATAGAGGAAGGCGGGGTTTTGGCGATTGAAGCGCCTACTGGGACTGGGAAAACCTATGGTTATCTTATACCAATTATTGAGAGTGGTCAAAAGGCGATTGTTTCGACCGGAACAAAGCTTCTTCAGGAACAGCTTAGGCGTGATATTGAGTTTTTAAGAGGTCAGTATCACTACCTTACAGGCAAGGAATTTAGCTATGTGATTTTAAAGGGCAAGTCAAATTATATGTGTCTTGATAGGTATAACCAGCTAAAGCCAGAAGAGGTGCCATTAGAATTAAGAAGAGCAGTAGAATCAGATTGGGACGGGGATTTTGAATTTGTAGAGCTTGATAGGGAGATTATTTCAAAGATTAATATAGACGATGATTATTGCAATGCTGGTTATAGGCGAATTTGTCCATACAAACAAAATTGCTACTATTGGGGCAAGTTAAAGCTGATAGAGAAAAAGTCTCAGCTGCTTGTCGTAAACCATGCTTTATTGGCTTTGAGGGAATTTGAGGATTCAAAAGAGAGGATTTTGATAATTGATGAGGCGCACGAACTTGATAAGCACTTAACTTCAAGTTTGACTAACGGGGTATCTTTGTATTCGCTTAGGTTTGATATTCTTCCTTGGCTTAATAGCTTTGTTGGGCTTGAGATAGATTTAGAGGGATTTTTTAGAAGGTATGTCGAGCCGCTTTTTAATGCCGATGCGGAAGAGATTTCCTTAAGGAGCCTTGAGAATCTTGCTGAGCCATTTAGGGCAGAGATTTTAGTAAAGCTTAAAAATGGGCTTAATGAGGCTAAAAATATCCTGAAAAAAACCCTGAGGGATTATGTCTCGAGTGTTTTGTTTGTTAGTATGGAATTTAAGGATTATATTCAGAGCGTTGGGCTTCTTGATTGGTCTGAGCTTTTGTCAATTCAGACTGGTCAAGAGGGGGCAAGTGCCAAAGAGCTCGAGATACTCGAATCAGTCAAAAACTACGATAAGGTTTCAAGACGCATTGCTCGCTTAGAGAGCTTCCTTGAGGTTATGAAAGGAAAGGTAGAGGGTATGGGGTATTTGCTCAGAAGGGTTTTTAGCAAAAGGTTGCAAGGGTATAACTATTATATCCTTAGTTTTCCTATTTTTCCACGCGGTGCTATTGATTTTTATAATTTCAAGGGAACTATTTTGCTTTCTGCTACACTTGATGAGAAAGACCTTGAATTGACTATCGGATTTGAGGGCGATTTTGCTAAGCTTAATCATTCTTTTGATTATTCTAAGGTGAATTTTATAGCTTTTGATGTTGACCCAAGAGAAGATAAATGGTCTGATTGTCTCGTTTTTGCCTTTAAAGAACTCTTGAAAATTCATGATAAGGTGCTTGTATTGCTGACTAACAAGGAACACTTAGGCTTATTTAAGCTTTACGATGGCGTTGCGCTTCAAGGGGATGCTCCTCTTTCAAAGCTTGTGCAAGATATATCACAAAATAAACTTAGAGCTCTGGTTGGTCTTGATAGCCTTTGGTTTGGGCTTGATATAAAGGGAAGGAAGGGAATCTTAATGGCAAAGCTTCCCTTTGAAAATCCGAATGAGCCAATAACATTCCACAGAAGGCTATACCTTGAAAAGGAGGGGGAAAACCCCTTTGATTACCAAATGCGTAAAGCCCTTATAAAGTTTCGCCAAGGGCTTGGGAGGCTTATGCGCTCTTCTCAGGATGAGGGCACGATTATGCTGTGTGATAAGCGAATTTTTAGGTTTAAAAAGTTTGAACAATCTCTTAAAGAGCTTGGGGTGTCGCTGAGTTTCAAAAGGCCTAATTTATAATCTTTTTGTGAAAAAAGCTATCATCACGGGGGCAAGGAGGATAGGGTTTTGGATAGCAAAAAGACTTCTTAGAGAAAATTGGCAAGTTGGGATTATCTATAGAACATACAGCGATAGCATAAGGGAGCTTGAATCTGATTTTGGAAGGAATGTGATAGCTGTTAAAGCTGACCTTAGCGACCTTGATAACCTAAAAGCACCCATAGATTCTCTTTTGGATTCTCTTGGCGGGATAGATTGCCTTTTACATCTTGCAAGCCCATATATACCAACAAAGTTTGGTAACGTTAGTAAATCAGACCTTTTTGAGCATATAAACCCGATTGCGCTATCTTTCTTTCTCGTTGTTCAGCATTGCGTGCCTTATATGCTAAAAAATCAAGGTCCTATCAAGGGAAGGATATTAGCCTTTGGCGATTGGGCAACGAATACAACCCCCTATAGGGGCTATGGTGCCTACTTTTTGGCAAAAGGGGCACTCCATACATCTATTAAGGTATTAGCCAGAGAGCTCGCCCCTGATGTGCTTGTAAACGCAATAGCCCTTGGGCCTGTTCTTAAGCCAGAGCATATCAGCCAAGAGCTCTGGGAAAGTTATATTCTCAAAACCCCGCTAAAGCGGGAAGTATCTATCGAGGATATAACTGAGCTTTCGCTCTTTTTGCTAAAGGTTAGCTCAATGACGGGAGAGATAATAAACCTTGATAGCGGGAGACATGTCTGCGGTGAATGCGAATAGGGTCGTTGTTCTCTTTAGCGGGGGCGTTGAGAGTTCTTGTTTGCTATATCATCATCTAATTAATGGGCAAATTGTATATCCGCTTTACATTCGCGCAGGTCATCCATGGGAGAGGCTCGAGCTAATTAACGCCAAGCGACTTTGGCGTTTTACTCGCCTTAAGCATAAGAACTTAATGCCAATAAGGGTTGCCTCTTTTCCTGTTAAGTCTATTCGCACTCAGGAGGTTTTTATACCCTTAAGGAATCTAAGCCTTGTCGCAATAGCGAGTGCTTTGGCATATTGTTTGAAAGCAAGCTCGGTTTCAATAGGCAGCTTGGGGCATTATCCTTTTGAAGACAACAACAGACGATACATGCAAGAGCTTGAAAGTCTTATATTCAAGGGTGCGCATAGACACATAAAGGTGGAAGCCCCTTTTATGGAGATGCATAAGGCTGAGGTTCTCAGGTCTTTTGAAAATATCGTGCCTTTTGATATGACGCTTTCTTGTATGAGACCATATATTCACTCAAGTAGAATTTTTCATTGCGGGAGCTGCCAAAAGTGCCAAGAGCGCTATGAGGCAATGTCCGAAGCCTTCGGATATGTTAGCAACAAACCAGCTAAGCTGATTAAATAACCAACAAACACCATATAAAAATCCCCGAATACAACAAAGAGTAAAAATCCCATATCAAAAGGCAACGAGCTTATTGCAAATACAGTCATGTATCTACCAGTTGCAGAAGAGCTCCATAGCGGATTCTCAGATGTTTTAATCGGGAATATCTTCTTTTTCACCCCAAAAGATATTACATTTACGCCTATTCCAACTATTGAAAGAAGGATGATGATGTTTTTTCTTGTGACATCTGCTATAGGGAGCTTAAAGTATGGATAGATAACTAAACATCCAATAAGCATCAAGCTTAGTAGCCCAATAAACGCAAAGTAGAGCTGTTTTGCGCGTTTTCTATAAAGTGCTATTTTATCCATCTCGTATTAAAATATTATTCGATGCACGATACGTTTGAAGAAAAGCAGATTGAAGAGTGGGCTGAGCTGCTTAAGGTTCTCGGGCATCCAATTAGGCTCAAGATAGTAAGGGTTCTGATAGATGGTAAACAGTGCGTTAAAAACCTTAGCGAGCTCCTAAACACTTCTCAGCCAAACATTTCTCAGCATCTTGGGATTTTACGGCATATGGGTATAGTTGGTTGCAAAAGGGAT
>JANWVD010000068.1 GCA_025057715.1 Aquificaceae bacterium
GTCAGGTGGGCACTTCTGTAGGCTTTTGTAAACTTGCAGGCAAAGTTGTTTTGAGACGGTATTTACTTCTGGGTAGGCTTCTTCGTAAGATTTAGCGACAAGACCATTGTTTTTCTGAAGCGCCTCTAAGAAAAACGCAGTGAAAACCCCGTGCTTGTTTTCAGATGCAGCTTGGGGAGCTTGTTGCCCCATCCTCGGCGATGGCTCTAAAATTTGCTGCTGAGGTCTGTTTTTGGTGTTTTTTGCTCTTTTAGTCTCTTTAGGTTGCGCCATGGTTATTGCCCTAAAATCAGTCGTCTGAGCCTGAGCTTGAGCTTGTGTCTCAATCCTTACGATTCTCGGGTTGCTGCCGGCAAACCCAACGAGTCTATTTCTAAATTCCCCAGTTAGGGTCCCACCCCAAGACATTCTATCACCACTCGAGGCTGTAATCATCATATCAAGATTAGGTGCGCCTCTTAAAGCCCTTTCATACTCTGCGGTGGTAGCAACATAGTAAGGACTATCAAGCCCTGTATAGCTCCTTAGCGCATCCCCAGAATAGCAAGCATCTAAAACCACGTAGATATTTACTTTCCTGTTTGCAAAGGTATCTATTACATGTTCTTTTATTGAAAATGCGTTTTTAACAAGGCTGCACATCTTCAAAGAAGCGTCAATATATCTATCAGACGCCTTTGGGTCCACCTGACAACGGGTCCTTTGCGAGCTATCATAAAGCACTATCCCGACCTCGCCCCGCTCGTCCACGGGAGCTCCATGGCTTGCTGCAAAAACCACAAGCTCTGAGCCATCTGGCATTATGCTATAGAGCTCTCTTAAGGCTTTTCTTACATTATCCACAGTTGCTTGATTATCTACTAATAGCACCGTTCGATAGCCGTTTTCTCTTAGGTATTGCTCAAAGGCTCTGGCGTCGGCATCTGCCCCTGCGACAGGCGGAATGCTCGGGTCTAAAAATTTGCTAACGCCTATAACAAGCGCAAACTTTCTTGCCTCAACTGGCGCTATCCTGACGGGTTTTTCTACAGCAAATCGCCCGTGCGGGCATTCCTGACCGCGAAGCGTATATATAAAACATAGCTCTGTGGGGGTTTTCTTGATAATGGCGAGGCGGGTATCATATAGCGGCTTTACTTGCTCAAACCCAAAGTGGTTGTTCATTAACATTATTGAAAACAAAAACTCGTCATAGGTAGCAAAAGCACCGGCTAAAACTAACTTACCTTCGGGATTTTTCTGGACTCTGGCCCCAGAAACGCCAGCTTTTCTTAGTATCTCGTTGGCCTTTTCTATAACCTCATCTTTTTGAGACTCCGAAGGACTATCAAGCTCCTGAGCAAAAACTGGGGTTAATGCAAATATCAAGCTAATTAACGCGGAAGACAACCTCATTGCTCACCCTCTTTCCAAAACCAATCCCCTCGAAAACTATCGAGTACTCCCCTGGTCTGAAGATATTGCAAATCGGTATGTTATAAACTAACGGGGTAGCCCCGTTTTGAAAGTAGTAGTTTTCACTCCCAAGCGGCATTAAATAACCTCCCTGCTTGAGGTAGCTCCTAATAGTTACTGGATGAACAACGTCACTTTTGCCGCCATCGGGCGTAAGAACGACTACTCTCACAATTAAGTTTGCGTATTGTCCAATATTTAAAGCATCCCTAGGAGAAAATGTCTCTATTGCAATAAATTCCCCCATTGCGGGGGAATAGTTATAGCGCTTTGCTGCTTTTTCGTAGTTTTCCAAAAACCTGCTTTCGCTTTTAGCAGCGCTAAACAAAGTTCCACCAAAGGCACCTATAATCCCGCCTATGATAGCACCTCTTAAGCGGTTTGACTCATCTAACATCGCACCAATTGCCCCACCAACCAAAGCCCCAACCCCTACATTCTTTGCAGTATCTACGCTCAAGCTCGCTTTAGGGGAGCTATCAAGCATCGCCTCGCAAGACTTTGTTGCTTGCGCAAAAGCAGGCGAAAAGAGAGATAGCGCCACAAATCCCGCTAAAAACTTCCTAAACATGATAAATCATCTATGACGCAAGTTTAAAACTGCAACTATTGGCTCATTGGACGAAACAAAGTTTTTATAAGAGGTTAGATAATACAGCTTTTTCTCAGTCTTCTCTTCTGAAACTATGATGCCTCTGGAACTTACAACATCATTAGCATTAACGCTCCTTTTTTGAAATTGCTCATAGTTGCAAATAGGGAGCTCTGGCAAGGAGACTTGCCCAACCTGAACTGCATCTGGAACGACCTGAATTGCCCTGCTGGAGCTTGAGTTAAACTCCTCTACGACCTTCTTATCGTAAACTTGACAAGGGAAGAATCTAACCACCAGCTTTTCATTCCCCTTAGTGCCGGTAAATCTAAACCATCCCTCTTTTGGAAGCATCGTCCCGCTAAATGGCTTATCTATCACCCAGCTTCCAAGGTAAGAAACCTGCCCAAGCGGGTCAATGTTGATAAATTCCACAACCCCGGTCGTGTTGTAAATTGCCATCACCTTGAAAGTATCGCCAGTTTTAAATACATGGCTGAGCGGATTAACCGGTCTCATGCCGGTTGCCGTTGGCACATAAACTTGCACATTCATACCAAGATAAACAGCCCCATTTGCTACTTTTGACTTATCTTTTGCTGCTTGAGCTTGGCTATCTTTCTTTGGAGAAGCGCTTACCTGACTCCCAGCCGTGCTCATAAACAATGTCCTTGGACTAACCTCACCCTCTTGAGCAAATGTGAAACTTGCCACAACCGCCAAAGCCAAAACCTTGACCATCCTTTCCTCCTTTTTTTCCTTTAAACTTTAACCCCGTATCCTTAGCTTGTCAATTTTTTTTATCTTAAAACCGCGTGGCCTTTTTCAAAGGCCACGCGAGCTATTTTACCCCCCTTACCTCACCCCTTAGCCCCTCTATCCTCCCCCCTTTTAGGTAAATCTCGCCTAAAAAGTATTGCGATAGCTCCCTATCGTGCGTTGCAACCAAAACAAGCGCCCCAAGCTTAGAAATCTCTAACAAAAGCTCCATCACCCTTCGCCCCTCAGTTGGTCCAAGGCTCGCCGTTGGCTCGTCTGCAAGAATTAACCCAGCCTCAACCAAAATCGCCCTTCCAACCGCCACCCTCTGTCTTTCCCCCCCAGAGAGCTCTCTTGGTTTTTTGTTAGCTTTGTTTAAAAGCCCGAGCCTATCAAGTATCTCAAAAGACTTTTTTTTGACATCCTTAACCTTACAAAGCCTTCCGACTATCTCTAAGTTCTCAAGAGCGCTTAAATCTTCAACCAAGTTTAAATTCTGAAAAATAAAAGCCCTTCGCTTCTTTAAAGCGTTGCCAGATATCTCCCCCCTTGTTGGCTTTTCTATTCTGCCAATAACATTTATAAGAGTGCTTTTGCCAGAGCCAGATGGTCCAAAAAGCCCAAAAACCCCCGCTTTATCTATGGCGAAGCTAATTTCCTCAATTCCAACAGTCCCATCTTCAAAGATTTTGCTTACATTTTTTAAAAAAAGCTCAGCCATCTTTCAGGACTTTACTCGCTTTAAGATAAAGCACATTAATGCCCGATAGAAAGCTCGCTATTGCCCCAACAAACATAGCCCCCAGGAAGCTAATAATAGCATCAAAAAAGCCAACCTCAATCGGGACAGACTCAATCATATAAACTTCTTTAGGGATTTTTATAAGCTTATAATCAGTAATAACTTCAGCCAAGCTAAGGCCTAAAATAAGCCCAAGCAAGCCACCAACGGCGCTAACTAAGATTCCTTGGATGAAAACAACCAAAAAAATCTCAATCTTACTCATACCAAATAAACTCAAAACGATAAAGTCCCTGGCTTTTTCTCTAATCTTGGTCAAGATTAAGCTAACTATGCTAAAAGAGCCCACAATTACGACGATAAACACAACTATCGCTGCAATCCTTCTTTCAAGCTCAAGAGCTTCAAAAAGCCCCCTATTTAAATCCATCCAGCTTCTAATGATGGCAACATTCCCAAGGCTTTCTTCAAGCTCTTTTTTCAACCTATCAGCCCTAAATGGGTCTTTGAGGTAAATCTCATATCCAATAAGAGGCTGATTGAAAACCTCTCTTGCCAAAGCAGGCTTTAAAACAACGCTTGCATAATCTTGCTCTATTGAACCTCTTTTGAAACTACCCTCAATTAAGGCTCTTTTAACCCTTGGCGGATAGGAAAAGGCGTCAATTATCATAACTTCATCGCCAACCTTTGCACCCAAAACCCCCATAAGCCCTTCGCCAATTAAAACCCCCTTTTCTAAGCTCATGCCAAAGTGCTTTATAATATCTCTATCTTCCATTGCCCTTAAGCTAACTGACATAACCCTTCCGCTATAGGCTATAAACCCCTGATAGCTCTCAATTCTCAAAACCTTTTCAAACTCTGGGGGATTTCTAACCTTTTTCTCTTCACCGACAAAGCTAATCACAATGTGCGGACTTGAGCTAAGGATGTTTCTTTTTAGCTCGTTTTGAAACCCCCGAAATACCCCAAGGGTCAAAATAACGCCGCAAATTCCTATGCAAACGCCAAAAATCCCAAGGAAGGCTATAATTCTTGAAAGCCCCCTCGAGAGCATCATCGCCAAGGCAAGCTTTAAAACCATGCCAAAGATATTAAAAGTGAACCTCTACTTCCTTTCTCGCTACATACATATTGACAGCATGGAGTTTCCATGCTAAAATCTAAAAAACCTTGAAAGGAGGGTTTTGAAATGAGTAAACGCCATCTTATTCTTGCGAGCGCTGTTTTATCAATGAGCGCGCTCGTTGCTTCTTGCGGCGGCGGAGGCGGCGGCAATCCTCCACAGCAACAACCACCAGCACCGCAGCCACCAGCAACCCCACCAGCAACCCCACCAGCTCCATCACCAGCTGCTAAGTCCCTGGTCGCAACTGTTCTTATTCAAACCCAGGACCCAGCTGCTACTAACTTTGACAGAAGACTCGTTGATGTTTTCTCAGACGGAAGTGCAGAGGTTTCACCGCTAACAGTAGATGAAGCAGCCCCTAATAAATTGACATTTGTTCATCAGTGCGCAAATGGTAATGTCTTTATGACGGAAACTAGAGCTAACTCCCATGTGTGGTTCTACAAAGCTGACACTAAAAGCATAGTTAAGGTCTCTACTACACCTGGACAGTACAACTTAGCTAATACTAAGGCAGAATTCCTTGTATTTAATGATACGGCTCGCCCTGGCAGTGTCGAACTAATAGTAACTTGTGCTGGTCAAGCAGTTGATGTTTCTACGGTGGATACTACCCTTGATGCTGATGATAATGTACAACTTGCTAATAACTATGTCATTTACATGGATGATACTAATGGTGCTGCAACCCCGGATAAACTCTACATATTCACCTTAGCGAACCCAACCTTAGTCCATGTAGCAAATACTAGAGGGGCAAGTGCTGGTCAAGACTGGGTGGCTA
>JANWVD010000069.1 GCA_025057715.1 Aquificaceae bacterium
TCAGAGTGCGACTTGGGAAGGGGAACTCTACATAGTTAAAGCTATTTGCCACTCGGGGGCTCTAAGAGCTTTACCCTATTCCAGTCTATGCTTACATACCTTTTGCGATTTGCGTAATCGCGGGCGGTTTTGTAGTTTATATAGCTTTGAATCTCAAGTCTCAGCTTAGATTGAAGCTCGATTTGCTGCTTTAGCAAAGATACTTTCTTAGCATGCTCCCTTGCTACCTTTAGGGCAAAAGAAGAGTAAATTACGTTCAAAATAAGCAAAATGGCGCTTATAAAATATAGCCTCACACAGTAAATCTTAACAGACTTTTATGCCAGCGCGCAGCTTTGCGCTCCTGCTTGATGGATTTTCTTCAATTTCCTTAGCCGACGGGGTAAGCGGTTTTTTAAATAGAGCCTTCATATTTTCCTTTAAGAAGTTTTTAACAACTTGGTCCTCAAGAGAGTGGAAGCTAATAATGACCATCCTTGCCCCAAGAGAGCTATGCATGTATGCGCGCGAAAGCGCGCGTTTTAGTTGTCCTATCTCGTCATTCACCTCTATCCGAATTGCCTGAAAGACGCGCGTCGCTGGGTGAGTTTTGCCCCTTGGTCTTTTAAGAATTGGCATGATAATTTCAAGGAGCTCGCCGGTGGTGTTTATGGGCTTTTTGGCTCTTGCAAGGGTTATTGCCCTGGCGAGTTGGCGATAGAGGCGCTCTTGGGCGTAATCTCTAAAGATTCTCTCAAGCTCGCGCTCAGGGTAGGTGTTTATGACCTTCCAGGCGTTTAAGCTCTGTCTTAAATCCATGCGCATATCGAGAAATTCATCCCTTTGGAAGGAAAAGCCCTCCCCGTGCTTTAGCTGAAGCATGGAAACCCCGAGGTCAAACAAAGCCCCGTCGAGGCTTGACAAACCTTCAAGCCTTAAAACCTCGTCAAGGGCGTCAAAGCTGGCATGATAGATGCTAACTCTGTCTTTAAACTTAGATAGCCTGCTTTTTGCAATCTCGAGCGCCCTTTCGTCCCTGTCTATGCCAATAAGCCTAAGATTTTTATTAAGCTCAAGCAAGGCGCTCGCATGCCCGCCAAGACCAAGAGTGCAATCAAGAACAATGTTGCAAGAGCCAAGGATGTCACAGACCTCTTTTAGCATTACTGGTTTGTGAATGTATTCAACCAAGCTCTTTCAAAGGGCGGAAGCTAAACCTGTGAATGTCGCAAGGTCCAGAGCTCCTTAGCGCCATTATGTGAGTTTTTGTAGGATATCCGACGTTTTTTTCAAAGCTATATCTATCAAAAATTTCGCTAAAGCGGTGCATAATCTCATCTCTTAAGGTCTTTGCAACGACGCTGGCAGCAGCACAGCAAAGGCTCTTTTCGTCAGCCTTTGCAAAAGAGATGCAATTAACACCGTCTAAATCAAAATAGTCGCTAATAACGATATCAAACTCCACCTTTAAATCCTCAAGAGCTCTAATCATTGCAAGACGGTTAGCGCTTGAGATGCCAATAGAGTCAACAAGCGCACTATCAACAACCCCTATGCCAACAGACAGAGAGCTTTCGCGAATAATTAGCGAGAACTCTTTACGCTTAGATTTTGATAGCTTTTTTGAATCCCTTAGAGGAAGCTCGGCAAAGGGCTTTAGGGCAACGGCGCAAGCGACAATTGGTCCTGCTATTGCCCCTCTTCCAACCTCGTCAACGCCGACGACAATAGAGCCATCTTGCCAATAAGAGAGCTCTGGGATTACTTCTTCTTTTGCTCCCAAGGCTTTATCTCGCGAACCATCGCGATGGCTTCTTTGCCCTTATACTTTCTCAAAAAGTAGAGCTTTGCGCGCCTTACTTTACCTATGCGCACAACTTCGACCTTCTCGACATTTGGGCTATACATCGGGAATATCCTCTCAATGCCAACGCCGTAAGATTCGCGCCTGACAGTAAAGCTCTTGCCAGCCCCAGAGCCTCTAATCGAAATCACAATTCCCTCAAAGACCTGAATGCGCGACTTTTCACCCTCGACGATTCTATAATGCACCCTCACAGTATCGCCGACCTTAAATTCCCCAGGCAGAGCTCTCTTAAGGTAGATACTCTCAACTTTTTTTACAACCTCGTTCATCTTTTTAATTATAAAACGAAGGGGGGAAGTATCCCCCCTTCGACCCCCCTCTATAGGCTTAAAAACTCTTTGCTAAAAGATACTACAAACTCAGGATAGTGCTTTGTTAGGATGTTTAAAATGTCCTGTAGAACCTCCTGGGCATTCTTAGTGTCATTAGAGATGCAAGCAAAACTAAGCTCAGACCTTTGCCAAAGGTCTTGATAATCCGTTTCGCCAACTGCAACATTTAGAGAGTTTCTGACCTTTTCCTTTATCGAGCGAAGGTATTTTCGCTTCTCTTTTAAAGAGTTTGAATGCGCAAAAAAGAGCTCTACTTTCAAAACGCCTAAAACCATAAATACTAAATTATGACGCTTGCTGGTATAAATTAAACTCTTATGCAAGAGCTTATTGAGCTGCAAAAGGACAAAGCCCTAAGAGACATTGGCGAGAAGGTCCTAAGTGGGAAAAGAATCACTAAAGAAGAAGCCCTGACGCTCTTTAAGAGCAACGACCTTGCTTACATATGCGCCCTTGCAGAGTATGTAAATAAACAAAAAAACTCAAACTTTGCTTACTTTATAGTAAACATTCAGATAAATCCCACCAATATATGCGTATATGGCTGCAGCTTTTGCGCCTTTGGGGTTAAGAAAACAGATTCAAGAGCATACGAGCTATCAACAGAGCAAATTCTTAGTAAAATCTCAGCTGCAAAAGAGCTTGGGATAAAAGAAGTGCACATGGTTGGCGGAATCCCGCCTCACTGGCGATACGAAGATTACATAAAACTGACAAAAACAATAAAAGACCATAACCCTGACATTTTCCTAAAGGCTTGGACGGCGGTTGAAATTGCTCACATGAGCAAGCTATCCTCAAAGTCTCACATTGAGGTTCTAATGGAGCTAAAAGAAGCAGGTCTTGATGCCTTGCCCGGCGGTGGGGCAGAAATCTTTTCAGAAAGGGTGAGACAGATAATAGCCCCTACCAAAGCAAACAAAGAGGACTACTTAGACATTCACGAATCTGCGCACAAAATCGGACTTTCCTCAAATGCGACCATGCTCTATGGTCATGTCGAAACCTACGAAGAGAGAGTTAGTCACATGGACGATATTAGAAAGCTCCAAGATAAAACTGGCGGCTTTCAAGTCTTTATCCCGCTTGCGTATTGGCCAGAGGGGACTCGCCTTGGCGGAAGGAGAACCTCAAGCGTTGACGATATTAAAACGATTGCAATATCGAGGATTTTTCTCGATAACTTTAATCACATAAAGGCATACTGGGTAACTTTGGGCGAAAGAGTTGCTCAAATTGCACTAAATTGCGGCGCTGACGACCTTGATGGAACAATCCTTGAAGAGAAAATAGTCCATAGCGCAGGAACGACCTCACCAATAGCCCAAAGCAAGTCAAAGCTAATAAATATAATTAAAGGCGCAAACAAAATCCCGGTAGAAAGAGACACATTTTATAACCCTATATGCATTCACTAATGCTTAAAATGCCGCCCCTTAGCTCAAGGTCTTTAATTAATTTGTGCCATCTTTCAAGCTCTGTATACCACTCAAGGGTTATGGTTTGAGTAGTTTTATCAATTTCGTTATTTAAGAGCTTTTGGACAATCTCCCTAACGCCTTGGGATATTTCAATCTCAGGCTCGAAGTTTGTAATTTGCTTGATTTTCTCAAAGCTAACCATGTAGCTTCTTCTATCTGGGTCGCCGTAAAACTCAATTGAGACCTCTTTGCCAGTAAGATTTTGAACCTCGTTAGCTACCAAAGTAGCCACATCTTTTAGCTGGTAGTTGTCCTTACCTACATTGAATATCTGCCCATTTATTGCCTTAGAATCCTCAAATTCAAGCATGTGAATCATTGCCCTTGCTGAATCTTTTACGTGCAAAAACGGTCTAAACTGGGTCCCGTCTCTCATTAGCGGCAACTTCGAGTTTTTAAAAGCCCCGTAGGTCATGCCATTGATTGCAAGGTCAAAGCGCATCCTATTGCTAAAGCCAAAGAGCGTTGCTTGCCTTAAAGCAACTACGCAAAAGCTTGAATCTGCAAGCTTAAGAGTGTCCTTTTCTGCAAGCTCGTTTGCTTTAGCGTAAGTAGTAAGCGGATTAGTAGGCGAATTTTCATTCACTATCTGGCTTTGAAAGCCATAGATGCTACAGCTCGAAGCAAGGATGTATCTTTTAACCCCCATCTCTTTTGCAAACTTTGCGGTTCTGACCCTTGATAGGTGATTTATTTGCCAGGTTTGCTTTTCAAACCTCTCGCCAGATGGGTCGTTTGATATGGCAACTAAGTCAATAACAAAGTCTACATCTTTTAAGAGCTCTTTTGGATAGCACCTTGCGTCTTCTTGAATTAGCGTCAAATTCTCATGCTTTGGCAGCTTCTCTTTGCCAAAGAAGAACCTATCAAGTGCAAAAACCCTGTAGTTTCTACTCAGAAGCTCAGGCACAAGCACGCAACCTACATAACCTCCAGCACCTGTTATAAATACGCTCTTCATGGCTCTTTAGAGAAGTTTATCTCATTTAGAATTTCTTCAAGATAAGGCGCTTCTTTGTCGCGTTGAGATAGAATGGGGTTTTTAATAGGCCAATCTATATTTAGCCAAGGGTCGTCGTATCTAATTGCCTTATCGTGCTGCGGAGAGTAATACTGGTCGACTTTGTATAAAATTTCCGTGTTTGGGCTAAGGGTCAAAATCGCATGTCCAAAGCCCCTTGGGACAAATACCTGTCTTTTGTTATGCTCTGTTAGGATAAACGCTTCCCACTTTGCAAATGTGGGGCTATGAGGTCTTAAATCAACCACAACGTCGTATATTGCCCCTTTTAAGCAGCGAACCAGCTTTGATTGAGCCATTGGCTCAAGCTGGAAGTGAATGCCTCTTAAAACCCCCGCCTGAACGCTAAGGGAGTGATTATCCTGAACAAAATGGGCTTTAAGACCGAGCTCTTCAAGCTCTTTTAGGTTATAGCTTTCCATGAAAAATCCCCTGTGGTCTTCAAAGGCGGTTGGTTCAATGAGCATAACTCCCTCAAGTTTGGTCTTAAGCAGGCTAAACTTTGGCAATTTTATTACCTCCTAAATGTGATTTTCAACCAGATATTTTGCAAAAGCAAAGCTGGCTGTAAATGCCGGCGATACCGCATTTAAAATATGGACACTAACATCATCTTTTTGGATTATAAAGTCCTGAACTAAGCTATAAGTCCTTAGGTCAATTAGCTGAGCCCTAATGCCTGGCTTTGCCCACCTCCAGTTTGCGGGGTTTAGGGGGTAAGTTATAAGTCTTTGCGCGTCCGAAAGGACGCG
>JANWVD010000006.1 GCA_025057715.1 Aquificaceae bacterium
AATCTCTTCAAGCTGGGTTTTGTCGCCAGTTCTTCCTTCAAGAGCTTTGATACGTCTCTCGTGGTCGCTGACGGTCGTTTCAAGCTTTTTAACTCTGCCATCAAGCTCGTTAACCCTCTTTAGCGCATCGTCAGCGCGCTTTAGTGCATCGTCAGCCTTTTTGTTTGCAGATTCTGCAAGGCGTCTTGCTTCAATGATGGCGTCAAAATAACCTTTGTAGCACTTATCAAGCTGCTGCTTGCTAAAAACCTCGGTGGGGCTACCACACGGGTCAAGGGGTTTTTGCCTTTGGGCTTGTCCCCCCCGCTTTTCCTGGGCGAAAACCACACCTGACAGTATCGCTAAACCAAGAGCCACCCTTCTCATCGTATACCTCCTTTTAGTGTGCTTATATTGGATTATAGCAACAAAACCCAAAAAACGCAATGGTCATATTCCTACTTTTACTTCAGATGTTAATTCGGTGAAAATTGCGTCCAAAGACCCGTCTTCACGGCTTGACAACCTGTGTTTTAAGCAAGGCTCTAAGGTTAAAATAAGGTCTTCAGGCACAACAAAGTCACGACCACTGATAAAAGCCATTGCTTTGGCGCAAGATGTCCAGTGTATGAGAGCTCTTGTAGATATACCTGAGATTAGCCTTGGATGGCGCCTTGCTGAGTTTGCTATGCTTACTGCTATGGAGGCAACTTCCTTAGAGATAAAAACAGACTGAACGCTCTTTATTGCATTGATAATTTCTTCAGGGGTTGCTATACTTCTTAGTTTTTGCAATTGTGAAGCGGGGTTTTCTCCGGTTAGTATGTTTATTTCTGTATCAAAGTCTGGATAGCCTATGCTTAATCTCATGCTAAAGCGGTCAAGCTGTGATTCAGGTAGTTCATAAGTGCCGACTTGTTCCAAGGGATTTTGTGTCGCTATTACGAAAAACGGCTCTGGTAAGGGGTGGGTAAAGCCATCTACGCTTACCTTTGATTCTGCCATTGCCTCAAGAAGAGCGCTTTGGGTTTTAGCAGTAGCTCTGTTTATCTCGTCCGCAAGGACGATTTGGCTAAAAATTGGACCTCTTTTGAAAACAAACTCTTGCCTCTTTTGGTCAAAGATGTTGACACCTAAAATATCAGAAGGTAAGAGGTCGGAAGTAAACTGGATTCTCGAGAAGGAAAGCCCCATAACCTTTGCAAGAGTTAGAGCTAAGGTGGTTTTGCCAACGCCAGGTAAGTCCTCAAGGAGTAAGTGCCCGCCTGATAGAAAGCAAGCAAGCGAAAGAGTTATTTTATCCCCCTTCCCACGAAGAACGAGAGAAGCCTCTTTAATAATCTCTTTGATGTTCATAATAATGTAAGTTATTATATTGTGGTATAATCTCGTCAGGAGGTTAGAATGGAGTTAGAAAGCCGGGTTAAGGAAATCATAGCAGACCAACTCGGAGTAGAGGTCGAAAAGCTCGGACACGGTGCCCGATTCGTTGAAGACTTAGGCGCAGACTCGCTGGATGTAGTTGAGCTTATCATGGCTTTCGAAGAGGAGTTTGGGATTGAAATCCCGGACGAGGATGCAGAAAAAATTAGGACCGTTGGGGAGGCAATCGATTACCTAAAGACAAAAGTCAATACTTAATGCGCAGGGTTGTAGTAACGGGCGTTGGTGTAGTTTCGCCCGTCGGTAATACGACGGGCGAGTTTTGGGAAAATCTAATAAAGGGCTATTCGGGGATTGACAAAATTAGGCGTTTTGACCCAGAGGAGATTGGTCTGAGCGTTCATATAGCAGGTGAGGTAAAGAATCTCAACGAAGAGCAGTTTTTTGACCAAAAAGAGGTCAAACGCATATCTGATTTTGTAAAATTTGCCTTTATATCAGCATCAGAAGCCATAGAAGAGAGCGGTCTTTTAAAAGCCACACTAAACCCCTATAGGGTAGGTGTCATAGTAGGCACCGGCATAGGCGGGCTAAGGGACATAGAAGAACAGCAGCGCATCTTACTCGAAAAAGGTCCAAGGCGCGTCTCCCCGTTCTTTATCCCATACGGGATTTCAAACATGGCGAGCGGCATCATAGCAATGAGGTTTGGCTTCAAAGGCCCAAATTACTGCATAGTTTCTGCATGTGCAACGGGTAATCACGCAATAGGCGACGCAATGAGACTTATACAAAAAGGCGACATCGACGTTGCAATCACAGGGGGGTGCGAAAGTGCAATAACCCCGCTTGGCATGGCGGGATTTGCCTCTATGAGAGCTCTATCAACGCGCAATCAAGAACCAAAAAGAGCTTCAAGACCATTTGATAAAGATAGAGACGGCTTTGTAATGGGCGAAGGTGCGGGGATTTTAGTGCTTGAAGAATTAAATCACGCCCTTTCAAGGGGCGCAAAAATATACGCAGAGCTCGTTGGATACGGTGCAACAGATGATGCTTTTCATATAACATCCCCGTGCACTGACGGGGAAGGGGCTTACATGTGTATGAAGTTAGCCCTTGAAGATGCAGGGATTAAACCGCAAGAGGTTGACTACATAAACGCGCACGGGACTTCAACGCCGCTTAACGACCGAGCTGAAACGATTGCAATTAAAAATCTTTTCAAAGAGCACGCAAACAAACTAAAAATAAGCTCAATAAAGTCAATGATTGGTCATTTACTTGGAGCAGCCGGGGCAGTGGAGGCAATAGCTACTATAAAGACCATTCAAACTGGGATTATCCCGCCTACTATTAACCTTGAGAATCCTGACCCTGAATGCGACCTTGATTATGTGCCAAATGTGGCTCAAAATGTTGATGTAAGAGTTGCTCTCTCTAACTCCTTTGGTTTTGGGGGGACAAACGCTTGCCTTGTGTTTAAAAAATTTCAGCAAGATTGAACAGCTGATTGGCTATACATTTAAAGACAAGTCATTGCTTGAAAGAGCCTTTTCTCATAAATCATACAGCTCTCAAAGCTACGAGGTTTTAGAATTCCTTGGGGACTGCGTTATAAACTTACTCATGGTTGAACTTTTAATAGATAAGTTTCCAGCCAAATCAGAAAGCGAGCTTGCGCTCATAAAGTCGTTTTTAATATCATCAGAATTCCTCGCAGAGCTTGCCGAGTATTTAGAGCTTGATAACTTTATCTTAGTAAAACAAAAGAAAGAAGAAATAAGTCAATCCGTGCTTGCTGATGTATTTGAAGCTCTATTTGGAGCAATTTACACGGACTCTAAAGACATCAAAACCGTCAAAGAAATTTTCAAAAATCTTTGTGAAACCAAAATTATCAGCGTAATAGAAGAAGAGAGATACAAAAAAGATTACAAAACCCTACTTCAAGAATTCTCTCAACAAAAATGGCGCGAGAGACCCATTTACAGAGTAGTTAGCGTAGAAGGTCCAGAGCACGAAAAGACGTTCTTTATAGAATGTAGCATCAAGGGAATAAGAGCCATTGGTATTGGCTCAAGTAAAAAAAGGGCACAACAAGACGCTGCTATGAAGGTATTTGAGGCTATACAGAAAGACATCCAAGGTGGCGATTAAACTCCATGGATTGCTTTATTAGGTCTCTGTAAATAAATATCGGCGTGAATATGGTCTTTAAGACGGGTTTTCCTTCAATTTTGAAAAGCAGGCTTTCAATCTCTTCAAGGAGATTGCTAAGGATGGAATTTAGCTCCTCTATGGGTGAGAGCCTTAAGAGTTCCCTCTCGAGCTCTTCGGGCATGGAGCTTAGGAATATGGCATCAAAAGTTAAAACCTCGTAAATTTGTTGGACTTGTTCTTCTAAGTAGGGGATTTTCTCAAACACTAACGCTCTTAGATGCTCTAAAGCTCTTTTACATAGCTCGCTATCGAGTTTTTCAGAGCAAATCTCCGAAAAAGAAGAGATGTCCTCTATATCACACTTAAGCTCAAGGCAAAGACCCTCCATCATATAGAGGGCAAACTTTACCGCCTTTTCGTAAGCCAGCAAACTACAAATCGCATTTGCCATTTAATTCCTCCACACAAATCACGCCAAGCTCCTTAAGGCGCTCTCTAAAGCTCTCATTTACAATATATCCCTCGCGTGTTAAAAAAGTTTTTATTTTTTGAGTGAGCTTGTCACCTTCTTTGTCGTTATCAAGCAAAAGAATAACCTGCGAAGCGCTCTCGAGAAAGTCCGGGAGCTCTCTTAGCCTCTTTGCCTCTAAGGTCTTTACATTAAAAATCCCAAACCGCGCTAACGCGCGAAGGTCGTTTTTTCCCTCTACGAGTATGACCCCCTTTGCATTTGAGAGCTCTCTTAGGAAGCTTGTTAAATTAGACCTCGAGAACATCCTCCATGCTATATAGACCAGGGGATTTATCCTTTATCCATCTAATTGCCTCTAAGCAACCTCTCGCAAAAATATCACGAGAGCTCGCTCTATGGGTTAACTCGAGGCGCTCACCTTGACCGAATAGAAAAAGGGTATGCTCGCCAATGACATCACCGCCCCTTAAAGCAAGAGTGGAAACCTCGTCGTCATGCCTTGGGGCAATGCCAAAGCGAGAATGCACTGCCTTATTAAGACCAAGGGATTCAAGGACTATGCTCTCAAGCCTTAGCGCAGTTCCGCTGGGGGCGTCTTTTTTGTGTCTATGGTGAATTTCTAAAATCTCGGCGTCAAAGCCCCTCTCCCTTAGGGATTTACAAGCGATTCTTGCCAATTTAAAAAGAAGGTTAACGCCAAGGCTCATATTAGGTGCAATTAGGATGGGTATTTTTAAGGCAAAGCTCTCTATCTGAGATAGCTGGTCTTTACTATGGCCAGTGGTGCCAATAATTATTGGCTTTTTACTCTCTGCGGAGATTTTTACAAACTCGAGGGTAGCCTCAGAACTTCCTGCAAAGTCGACAACTAACTCGACATTATTAATAACCTCAGACAAGTCCGTGCAAATACCCTCTGATGCCTTTGAAGGATGCTCAACGAGGATTGGTAAAAACTCGGGGCTTTGGGCACAAAGCGAGGATATTGCCTTGCCCATCCTTCCAAGACCACCGCAAAGAGCAAACTTAATCGTCTTCATCTTGGAAAAATCCGTCTTCCATTTCCTCTATTGCTTCCATCGCCTGGTCAGGCGGGACAACAGATGGGTATATGGCAACTCGCACGCCCTCGGTGAAGAGAAACTTTCGAATAATGTCTTGTAAATACTCAAGCTCTTCTGGGGTTAGGTCGCTCCTTATGCTCTCTTCAATGGGCTTGTCAGTTATAAAAAAGCCAACCAAACTAAAAGGGACCGCATATGATGGTTTTTCTTCCATTATGAATTAATTATACTTTAGATGATGAAGTTTGCCCTGATTAACGGAAAGTTTATGAAAGTTTGGGCTTTGGAAAATAGACTCGTTTTAAAAAACATGCAAGACCATGTTGCTTTTCTGAATGGGCTTTTGACTAACGATGTTCGAGCAATGACTGATATGAGCGTTAGTTATAACCTTTGGCTCAAAACAAACGGAAACATTAGGTCTGATTTTTACCTATATAGGATTGGCGAGGCTTTTTATCTCTTTGGTGAATTTGACCATTCGCTAAAGGAAGAATTTTTAAAGCTGAAAATGTCTCTTAAGGTTGCTTTTGAAGTGCTTGATTGGGAGCTTGCTTTTATAAAAGACGCCGATTTTGACTTTGAATCTAAGGTAATGGACGGTCTTTATATTTTTAAAAACAACATTCGCTTTGGCGTAGAAGGATACGATGTGTTTGGTCCAAAAGAAAGTCTGAGGGATTTCCTAAAAGGTGAAGAGATAAGCAAAGAGGAGCTTGAGCTAATAAGGATAGAAAATCTCATACCAGCAGTTGGGAAAGAGCTTATTGAGAAAATATCCCCAGTAGAGGCATGCATGATACCAAGGGCAATAAGCTTGACAAAAGGGTGCTACGTAGGTCAAGAGGCAATAGCAAGGGTTTATTACAGAGGAAAACCTCAAAGGGTGCTTGCAAAATTAACATCAAGAGGGTTAAAAGCAGGTCAGAAGATTTTAAACGGCTCTTCCGAGGTAGGTTTTGTAACATCGGCAGTAAATGATATTGGGCTTGGCTTTATCTTAAGAAAAGCCATAAACCAAGAGCTAAAAACAGACTCTGGGGAGCTAATCAGGATTGAAAAGCTCTGTGACGATAGAGGAGTTTCTTAAAAAGCAGCAAGATTGCGCCTCAAAGGCAATTCTTGAAGGCAATCCTAAAGTAGAGCTCTTTGGTGGGCTTGATTTAACCTTTGAAAGCCCTTATAAGACCCCAACGAGAGCTTGGGCTTGCTTGGTTGTGTTTGATGGTAAAAGGGTTATTTCAAAGACCATAGTAGAGGGGGTTGTAAAAACGCCTTACATACCAGGGCTTTTGGCAATGCGCGAGCTTGAGCTTATGCTAAAGGCTTTTGAAAAGAGCAATATAAAGCCAGACATTTTATTAATAGACGGGCATGGGCAGGCTCACCCAAGGCTTTGCGGTATTGCCATGCACATAGGGCAAGAGCTCGATATTCCGAGTATAGGGGTTGGGAAAAAGCTATTGGTTGGGGAGTTTTCCTATCCTGCGCCCCGAAGGGGCGCGTTTGAATCAATTATCTATAAATCAAGGGTGGTTGGATACGCACTTAGGACAAAGGAGGGTGTAAAGCCAGTGTTTGTCTCGGCTGGGCATAAGGTTAGTCACGCCTTTGCGCTTGAGCTGACATTAAGTCTTTGTAAGTATAGAATCCCAGAGCCTATAAGGCTTGCGCATCTAAATTTAAAGAAGCTAAGGTGAGTCAGATTTTGGCAGTTGCCATAGGCGGGGCAATTGGGGCGCTTGCGAGGTTTTTTATAGTAAAGCTGGTCTTTAGACCCGAGTTTCCGCTTGGAACGATGGTCGTAAATCTTACTTCCGCATTTTTAATCGGGGTTTTGTTTGGAATATTTGGCGAGTCTATGAATTCTTTCCAAAGAAGCTTATTTGTAAGCGGGCTTCTTGGTGGATATTCTACCTTTTCTTCGCTAGTTTATGAGTGTTTTAGCATGATTTTAGAAGGAAGATTGCTTATTGCAATTGGATATATTTTAGCAAGCAACATTCTCGGGCTTGTTTTGGTTGCTTTTGGGTATTATTTGGGGAAGGCTTTATGATTGGGTTGCTTTTTGAATGTATAGCGCGCTAAGTTCAAAGTGTTTTTGCGCGAGCTTTGATGCGCTTTCTTTGTATTTTGGCTCTTTTGATAAAAGGCTATTGACCTTGCCACGCACATAGGCTCTGTAGGATTTATAAAAGTAAAGAAGCTCAATAGGGGCAGTCTCGTTAAGGGCTTTAAAGTAGGCTTTTTCGAAAGTTTCTGATAGGTCGCTTCTTGAATTTAGGTCAAGCTCCATGCTAAGAAAAGCCATGTCGCTTATTCTATCTGAGCATCTAAAGCGTTCGTTAAACTCAACGCAATCAAAGACGCAAATACCCTCTTTTAAGAATGCAACATGCTCTAGCCTTATATCACCATGACCGTCTATAATTGCGCCAATGTTTGCGCGCTCTTTCAAGAGCTCTTGATTGAGCTTTAAAAACTCCTCGTTTTTTGATTTTATGAAGTTAAAAGTTTCTTGAGGGATGGTGATATTGATAAATTCTTCGGTTTGGCTAAAGTTTTCCATTACATTGTAAATAACTATTGATGGGTCTTCTAAGTTTTGGCATCTCCTTGCATTTTGGTGAAAATTTGCTATATGATGCGCAAGGGCGATAATATCATTTGGAGTTATTTTGTCTAATATTGAATTCATGATGCAATCTTCGGGGATTTTGCGCATTTTGACGGCGTTTTCTATAATGTTAAAGCTACTTTCTATGTAGAGCTTCGAGTTAAGCAAACTAATAGGGACTATGTCAAGGTATATCCAAGGGCAAAGTCTTTTATTTAGCTCAAGCTCGAGCTTATAAAATTCAAGGCGCTTTTCGTATGTAGAGTAATCCAAAAACCCGAAGTTGACCGGTTTTTTTATCTTATAGACTATATCTTCAAGGATTAAGACCCAGCTTGCATGCGTATTTACGACCTTCGCGCCAATTTCATTAGCAAGGCTCTCTATGTCTGAATTTTTAAGCATTGCTATTATTAAGAGCTTAGTATATATTTTAAGCTATGTTTGCAAGAGAGGAGGAAGAGCTCCAAGTAAGCTACATCGAAGAGCTTAGGAAGAAGGGGAACGTAGTGACCGTATTTTTAACAAGAGGCAATAGGATAACCGGTAAGATAATAAGCCACGATAAATACACGATTCTTTTGGAAGTAGAAGGGGAGCCAAGTCTTATCTACAAGCATGCAATTAGCACTATAACCCAAGGGGGCTAATGAAAGCCCTCATAGTAGGAGTTATAGAAAATAGCCGCGAAGAGGCGCTTGAGTCTGTTAGAGAGCTCAAAGAGCTGATTAAATCCCTTGGCGGGCAGTGCGTTGGGTATATCCTTCAAAGACGCTACTTGCCAGACCAGAGATTTTACGTAGGGGCTGGCAAACTTCAGGAAATAAAACTTGTCTTACAAGGGATAAATGCGCAGGCTGTTGTTTTTGACGCATTTTTAACCCCTTCGCAGGTTGCGAATCTCGAGAGAGAACTCAATTTAAAAGTGCTTGATAGAGCCAGCCTGGTTCTTGAGATTTTCTCACAAAGGGTTAGGTCAAAGACAGCAAAGCTACAGGTGGAGTTAGCAAGGCTTACTTACGAGCTACCAAGGCTATACGGCGGCGGGGATGAGCTATCAAGACTCGGCGGTGGCGTAGGCACCCGAGGACCCGGTGAGCAATCGGCGGAGATAAAAAGACGGGCAATAAAGCGGCGCATAGGTCAAATAAAAAGAGAGCTCGAGCAGGTAAAGACCCAAAGAAGAGAGCAAAGAAAGCGAAGAGAGGTAGGTCATATTATAAGAGCCGTCCTTGTTGGTTATACAAACGCGGGTAAGTCCAGCCTCATGAGGGCAATAACTGGTCGGCAAGCGCCTATTGAAAATATGCCCTTCTCTTCGCTTGATACATTAACATCCGCAAGAGTCCTCTCGGGGGAGCTGAAACTTTTGCTTACAGACACCGTTGGATTTATAAGAAAGCTCCCGCCTGAGCTTATAGAGTCTTTTAAGGCAACTTTGGAAGAGCTCACCGAGGCGGATATAATCCTCCATGTCATAGATATCTCAGATAAAAGCTGGTTTGAAAAGGTGAATGTGGTTAAGTCGGTTCTCTCAGACCTTGGTGCGCAAGATACGCCGGTGATTTATGTCTTTAACAAAGCGGACAAGGTCGTTAGCTCCCCTTCTCAGATTGAGTTATTAACCGAGCCGGCGTTTGTTGACTCAAAAGCCGTGGTTGTATCGGCTCTGAAAGGTTGGGGAATTGATAAGCTTCTTGAAATATTACAAGAGGAGGGAATGCGCCTAAGGGAGGTTGGCGCTTGAAAAAGTTGGTCGTCCTTGGCGCGCAATGGGGCGACGAGGGGAAGGGCAAGGTAGTAGATTTGCTCTCGCCAGAGTTTGACATGGTCGTTCGCTATCAAGGCGGTTCAAACGCAGGTCATACGGTTATTTACAATCAAAAGCGCTTGGTCCTTCACCTTTTGCCAACAGGCGTGCTTCACAAAGACGTAAAAGCCGTAATATCCCAGGGCGTTGTAATTGACCTGCAACTCCTTCTTGAAGAGATAAAAAAGCTCGAGGAGATTGGAATAAACTTAACGGATAGGCTTTTCTTAAGCGACAGAGCGCATATAGTGCTGAGTTATCACAAAGCCCTTGAAAAAATTCTTGAAAATAAAGATAAAATCGGCACAACCCTAAGGGGTATAGGACCTACATACATGTTTAAGTTTGCCCGCCGGGGGATAAGACTTTGCGACATCAAAGACGAAAACAGACTCTATTCGCTAATTGAGGAGAATGTAAACTTCGTAAAAGAGCTTTGCCGTGAGGAGCTTAGCGATTGTGAATTAAGTGCGCAAGAGGTTTATGAAAAAACCTTAGAGCTCTATCAAACCGTGAAAGATTGGGTCGTGGATGTGAGTAAAGTGCTAATATCTTCGCAAAGCGTCCTATTCGAAGGCGCGCAAGGCTCGCTTCTTGACATAGATAGCGGGACTTACCCGTTTGTGACGTCTTCTAATTCCTCGGCGCTCGGGCTAACAAGCGGCACTGGATTACCACCAAAATACTTTTGCGATGCGAAATTTTGGGGCGTTTTCAAAGCCTATCTTACGCGCGTCGGGGCTGGACCTTTCCCGACTGAATTAAACTCTCAAGAGGGTGAACTTTTGAGAAAAATTGGGGACGAGTTTGGCTCAACAACCGGAAGACCAAGAAGATGCGGGTGGATAGACCTTGTTGCTCTAAAGCACGTCATTGAAACCAACGGCATTGACGCTTTGGTTATGACCAAGCTAGACGTTTTAGACACATTCGAGCGCCTAAAGGTCTGCGTTGCATACAGACTTGACGGAAAAATCATAGAGCACTTCCCGCCAGATATCATGACGCTACAAAGAGTCGAGCCAGTATTTGAAGAGCTCCCGGGATGGCAAACCTCTACAAGAGGGACGCGCTCTATAAACGACATGCCAGATAAGGCCTTGGAATTTATTAGCTTTATAGAAGAGCAGGTAAATACGCCAATTGTGATGCTATCTACCGGTCCTTCAAGGGAAGAATACATTTTGCTTTAGCTATGAAAGACTACTATTCAATCCTCGGCGTTTCAAAAGATGCGACAATTTTGGAAATTAAATCCGCCTATCGGCGACTTGCTAAGCTTTACCACCCTGATATTAATAAAGACCCCGAGAGCTCTCAAAAATTTAGGGACATAAACGAAGCCTATCATGTGCTATCTGATGAAGAAAAGAGACAAAGATACGACCAGATACTAAACTCCCGCGACGAGAGGGCATACAAAGACTTTATGCAATATATCCAAGAATTCGTGGATAGCATCATAAACGGCATGAGAGCCCCAAAGCCAAGGCGAGGACAAGACCTAAGACTTAAGTTAGAGCTCAGCTTAGAAGAAGCCGCCTTTGGATGCACAAAGACAGTTAAATACGAGCGCTGGGTTGATTGCACCCATTGCGAAGGCAAGGGCTATGAAGGCGAACCTCAGTTAGAGACTTGCCAAGCATGTAACGGAAGCGGAAGGAGGGTGAGTGGTATATTTTCCTTCCCAAGGCCTTGCTCTGTGTGTAAAGGGCGCGGGGTGATAGTGAAAAATACCTGCCGAGTATGCGCAGGTAGAGGAAGGGTTGCGCGCGTAAGCGCGGTTGAAGTATCCATACCTAAAGGCACTGAGGAAGGGGATGTGCTCCTTGTAAAGGGCTTTGGTCATGCGGGCGAGAGAGGCGGTCAAGCCGGGGACCTATATCTGAGGGTAGAGCTTTTGCCCCATGAGAGGTTTAAAAAGTTAGGTAGTGATTTGCATACTGAGGTTTTTATATCCTTCCCAAGGGCGGTCCTTGGCGGGGAAGAGACAATCAAGGGGTTAGATGGAAAGGAGCTAAAGTTTTTCATCCAGCCTGGCACAGAGTGTGGTTCAAGCGTTGTTTTGCCAAAAGAGGGCTTTCCTTCGCCTCAGGGGAATGGAAATTTGGTCATCCATATTCGCATTGAAGTGCCAAAAAGTATCAGCTTAAGCACTAAAAAACTATTAGAAAAGCTCGAAAAAGAGCTCTCTGGCGAAAGCAAAGGCACGCTTAGGCGAATCTTTGGGCTTTAAGCACCTTTCGAGAGGCGTTTAATGTGAAGATAATCCCCAATTCCAAGTCTATTCCAAAGGATTTTCAAAAGCTCAAGAAAAACCAGGGCGGTGGTCCTTGCATCGTCTCTTGCTCTGTGAGCTCTGCCATGCTGGATGTTAAAGTATAGCGCGAGGTCTTTTAGAGAGTAGCGCTTTAGCTCTGGCAGGATGTTTCTTGCAAGGTGGTAAGTGCAAATATAAGGGTGGCGAAAGCGCTTTTTATAGAGTCTTCTGTAGATTCTATCCATAAAGGCAATGTCCTTTTCTGCTCTATGTGCGACTATTATTTGGTTTTTGATAAAGCTCTCAAGCTGCGGAAATATCTCAAAGGCGCTCGGTCTTCCAACGAGCATGGCGTTTGTTATGCCAGTTAGCTGAACTATTCTGCTCGGCAAAGGATGTCCAGGATTAACAAGAGTGCTAAACTCCTCTGTTATGATTCCGCCCTCTACCCTCACGCAGGCGACTTCAATAATTTCGCAGGTTTGCGGGTCTATGCCCGTTGCCTCTATATCAAGACTCACAAACGCGCTCTCTAACAAAAGCTCCCTCACGGCTAAACCTCTCTATGTAGGCTTTTAAGGTGTTTAATAAAAGCGCCGTTACGGTCATTGGACCAACCCCGCCCGGCACTGGGGTTATGGCGCTTGCGAGCTTTGCAACCTCATCATAGTCAACATCGCCAAGGACTTTGTTTTCTACGCGCGTTATGCCAATATCTACAACCACTGCCCCGGGCTTTACCATGCTTGCTTTAATTAAACTCGGCTTTCCAACGGCGCTTATAACGATGTCAGCCTCGCGGGTATGCACTGAGATGTCTTTTGTGTTGATATTGCACATCCTAATTGTTGCACCCTTCCAAAGCATCAAAAGCCCAAGAGGTCTTCCTACGATAAAGCCAGTCCCCACAATTGCAATCTCGGCGCCTTTTACGTCAATCCCGTAGTGCTTTAAAAGTAGCTCAACGCCAAGCGGGGTGCATGGTATGAAACCTTTATCAACCTGAGCCATCAAAAATCCAAGGTTAATAGGGTGAAACCCATCTACATCCTTGGTTGGGTCTATTGAGCTGATAATCTCTTGCTGGTCTATGTGCTTTGGAAGTGGCAATTGCACGATAATTCCATCTACGCTTTCATCTAAGTTAAGCTGATGAATGAGCTTCACGAGCTCTTCTTTAGATACATGCTCGCTAAGGTGATAGACCTTAGAGTTTATGCCAACAGAAGCACACGATTTTTGCTTGTTTGAGATATAAATTTGGCTTGCTGGGTCGTTACCGACCAAGATGGCACAAAGGCAAGGCGGCCTAAGACCTTCCTTTGTTAAGGCACTTATTTGCTCTTTTATACTTTCGCGCAAAGGCGCAGACGCTAATTTGCCGCTTAAGATAATCTGCGCCATGATTAAGTTAGTATAATCAAACTTTAGTGAGAAGCGTTCGCGTTGGTATCGTAGGCTGCGGCACCGTTGGAACGGGGGTAGTAAAGCTACTTTTAGAAAACCGCGCGCACATACTTTCACGCACTGGCATAGATATAATCCTCACAAAAGTCGCAGACCAAGATTGGCAAAAGGCTCGCATCTTTGAAGTTCCAAAAGAGCTTCGCACCACTGACTATAATGAAGTTTTACAAAACTGCGACATAGCCGTAGAGCTCGTTGGGGGAACGGAATTTGCAAAGCACTTTATTCAAAGTGCAATAAAAGCCAAAAAGCACGTCGTTACAGCAAATAAGCACCTTATTGCCACGCACGGGCAAGAGCTCTTAAATCTCGCTAATGAGATGGGCGTTTCGCTATCATTTGAAGCATCCGTCGGGGGAGGAATCCCAGTAATCAAAGTCATAAAAGAAGCCCTTTGCGCAAATCGCATAAAGTCAGTAATTGGCATTCTTAACGGCACTACCAACTTTATCCTTAGCTGCATGCAAGAAGGAGAGAGCTTCCAAAATTGTCTCAAAAAAGCCCAAGAGCTTGGCTATGCAGAAAAAGACCCAAAGTTTGACATAGAAGGAATTGATAGCGCTCACAAAATCCTAATTCTTGGAATGCTTGCCTTTGGCAAGCTCTTTAATCTCTCTGAAATTTATATTGAGGGCATAAGCAACCTAAAGCCAATCGACCTAAGCCTTGGGGCAGAGCTTGGCTACAGACTCAAGCTCCTTGGCATAGCCAAGCTTTATGAAGATAGCGTAGAGCTAAGGGTCCATCCGGCGTTTTTACCCCAATCAGAGCTCTTATCAAAAGTTGATGGCGTTTTTAATGCAATAAAAATAGACGGTGATTTTGTAGGCGAAATCACGCTCCAAGGTCAAGGCGCCGGGGCTTTGCCTACTGCCTCGGCAGTCGTTTCTGACATCATTGACTTAGCCTTAGGGCGCGTAAGTCAAGTGCCAACAATTAATAGCCATCTGAATCTACAAAAGGACTTTAGCTCAAGATACTACCTTAGGCTACAGGTGGTGGATAAGCCTGGCGTTCTTGCGTCAGTAGCAGGTATTTTGGCAAAACACGACATTAGCATAGCGTCAGTTTTGCAAAAGGAAAAAGCTTGCAAAATAGCAAACTCAGAAAATACACCCTTTGTGCCATTAGTTATACTAACCCATAGAGCTTCAGAGAGTAAGATGCAAAAAGCCCTCTCGGAAATCGACTTACTTCAAATAAGCAACGAAAGCCCAACGCTTTTGCGCGTAGAGGAGTGAAAATGAAACAGCTTGCTGTGTCAATACTCTCTGCAGACCTTTGGCGCCTTGGCGAGCAACTTCAAGAGTGCATAGAAGCAGGCGCAGACATAGTGCACTTTGATGTAATGGACGGGCATTTTGTCCCAAACATAACCTTTGGTCCAGTGCTTCTTGAACACATAAAAAAACATTGCCCCCTCTTGCTTGATGCACACTTAATGATTGACCGCCCTGAAAGATACGTAAAAGACTTTATCTCAGCCGGCGCAGATATGGTAAGCGTTCATATTGAAAATAGCCCCCACATTCAT
>JANWVD010000070.1 GCA_025057715.1 Aquificaceae bacterium
GTTGACCCAAAGCTGGTATCTGTTGAAGAAATAGCAAAGGACCTTCTTCCTAAGGCTCAGCTTAGCGTAAAGTTGGGGCTTATTTTAGATGCCTATGCAAAGAGTTTTAATCTATCTGTTAGCGACGAGGAGCTAAGGAGTTTAACCCAAGGTCGCGAGGGGCTTTCAGAGGCGCTTTTATCAACTCTTCGTGCCTCTATTTTGCGCGAAAAGGCGCTTGAAAAGATGCTTTCAATGGTTAAGTTAAGCGAGGAGGCAGGATGAATTTTATTTCACAGCTTGTTCCAATAGTTATCGAGCAAACGCCCCGTGGAGAGAGGGCTTTTGATATCTATTCCCGTCTTATGCAGGATAGAATCGTCCTGCTTGGCTTTCCCATAGACGACCATGTTGCTAACTTGATAGTCGCTCAGCTTCTGTTTTTAGAAGCTCAGGACCCAGAAAAGGACATCTATATGTATATAAACTCCCCCGGGGGCGTAGTCACTGCTGGCATGGCAATTTACGATACTATGCAGTATATAAAGCCTGATGTGGTCACAATATGCATAGGTCAGGCAGCGTCAATGGGCGCAGTGCTCTTAGCAGCCGGGACAAAGGGCAAGCGCTTTAGCTTGCCACACTCGCGCATAATGATACATCAGCCTCTTGGCGGCATATCAGGTCAGGCAACAGACATAATAATCCACGCAGAGGAAATAAAGCGCATAAAGATGATGCTTAATTCAATCCTTGCGAAACACACCGGTCAACCGCTTGAGCGAGTTGAAAAGGACGTCGAGAGAGACTACTTTATGTCCGCTACGGAGGCTCTTGAATACGGCTTGGTCGATAAAGTTATAGAGAGGCGCTCCTGAGGATGGCAAGAGCCAAAAAAACGTCTTTGAGTTGCTCGTTTTGTGGTGCCCTGGCGAGCGAGGCTGAGCTCATGTTCTACGGCTCCGGGGACGCTGCAATTTGCAGTAAATGTATCATTCAAGGATATCAAGCTCTGATGGACTTTCGCTACTCTAAGTTAGGTGACTCTTCTTCCTACCTACCTACCCCTTTGGAAATTAAGAGCTACCTTGACCAGTACGTTATTGGTCAGGAAAATGCCAAAAAGGTCCTCGCGGTGGCGGTTTATAACCACTATAAGCGTATAAAGGCAAAGGAGCTCGGTCTTGACATCGACGGCGTCGAGGTTGAAAAGAGTAACATCTTGCTAATTGGACCAACCGGGTCTGGCAAAACCTTGCTTGCCAAAAGCCTTGCAAAACTCCTTAATGTTCCTTTTGCGATAGCGGATGCTACCTCTTTGACTGAAGCCGGATATGTCGGCGAGGATGTTGAAAATATCTTGGTAAGGCTTTTGCAAAATTGCGATTACAACATCAATTTAGCCCAAAAGGGCATAGTCTACATAGACGAGATAGATAAAATCGCAAGAAAGTCTGGGATTAATCCATCTATTACCAGAGATGTATCTGGCGAGGGTGTTCAGCAGGCGCTTCTTAAAATCATTGAAGGCACTATTGCCAATGTTCCGCCTCAAGGCGGAAGAAAACATCCACATCAGGAATTTTTAAGGGTTGACACTACAAACATTCTCTTTATCTGCGGCGGTGCTTTTGTTGGGCTTGATGAGATTGTAAAAAGGCGTCTTGGGCGCTCGAGCGTTGGTTTTGAGTCGACTGTAAAATCTTTCAAAGAGGAAAACCTGCTGAGGAGGATTGAGGTAGAGGACTTAGTAAATTACGGGCTTATACCGGAGTTTATAGGAAGACTCCCCGTAGTGGCTATCTTAGACGACCTTGGCGAAGAGGAGCTAATAAGGGTATTAACCGAGACGAAAAATTCAATTCTCAAGCAATATCAAAAGCTTCTTCGGATGGAAGGGGTTGAGCTTGAGTTTAAAGAGGACGCAGTTAGGTTAATAGCCCAAGAAGCCCTTAGGCGTAAAACAGGTGCAAGAGGCCTAAGGGCAATAGTTGAGAGCTTGCTGCTTGATACTATGTTTGAGCTTCCCACCATTCGTGGGACTAAGAAGTTAGTCCTTGACCGTGAATGGGTTTTGTCAAAGCTGGGTTCTTCAATGAAAAGAGCTATCTAAGGAGGTTTATATGTTTAAGTTTATGGCGCTTTTGACTGGTGCTTTGGTTAGCTTTAGTTTTGCTCAGCAGCAAAGATTTGCATGTGTTGACCCGCAAGTAGTTATGCAAGAGTCCCAAATGGTGAAATCTAGGCGCTCTCAATTAATCGCAAAGCGTGAAGGCTATCAAAAGCAGCTTGACGAGATGTCCAAAAAGTTAGAGGAGCTAAAAAAACAGATTGATAGCAAAGCTACCGCTCAAAAGGTAAGGGAGGAGAAAATCAAAGAATTTGAAAAGATTCAAGGCGAGGGCATCGAGCTTCAGCAAAGGGCGCAAAGAGAGCTTATGGAGCTTGGGGAAAAGCTTGAAAACGAGGTTGCTTCAAGGGTCCGCTCCATATCTGAAGAGCTCGCAAAAAGCAGGGGATTTTCAGCCATTGTTGATTGTAGCGTATTTTTTTACAAAAGCCCCGAGCTTGATATAACAAAGGAGGTCGTTCAGCGCTTAGACCAACAAAAATGAAAGCAAGCGATTTAGCTACTTTGCTTAATGGTGAGTTAATAGGGGGAGAATACGAGTTTTTTGGTATTTCTTCCATTTCAAGCCCTAAAGAGAGGACGGTTATTTTCTCTCAGGATATTAGGGATATAGAGAATCTATTAGCTTTTGATGCGCTTTTTGTCGTAAATAGCAAGGTTGACAATCTTCAACATGCTATTTTAATTAGCGATGTTAGATACGCGCTTGCGATTTTTCTTCAAAGGTTCTTCCCAAAAACTCATCCAGAGGGGGTATCTGATAAAGCCCATATTGAGGATTCTGTTTGCTTAGGTAAAGGCGTGTATGTCGGTGAGTTTGCATACATTGGCAAAAACTCAGTTCTTGAGGATGGGGTAAAAATCTACCCTCATTGCTACATAGGCGAAAGGGTCAAAATAGGCGCTGGCTCTATTTTATATAGCGGCGTTAGGGTTTATTCAGATTGCGAGATTGGCAAAAATGTCATTATCCACAGCGGCGCAGTAATCGGCGCAGATGGCTTTGGTTTTCACATCCACAAAGATGAAATTTACAAACTTGAGCACATTGGAAAGGTAATAATCGAAGACTTTGTGGAAATTGGCGCAAATACCTGCATTGATAGAGCTCTGATTGACGAAACTCGCATCAAAAGAGGCTCAAAAATTGATAATTTAGTTCAAATAGCTCATAATTGTCAGATAGGTGAAAACAATCTTATAGCTGGTCAAACTGGTATTGCGGGCAGCGTCAAAACTGGCAATTGGGTCTTAATAGGTGGCGGGACTGCAATAAAGGAACATGTTGAAATAGATAGCCATACGAAGCTGGCAGCTCGCTCAAATGTTTCAAAGAGCTTAAAAACAGGCGTGTATGGTGGTAATATTCCAGCAATGGAACTATCTCGCTGGAAGAGGATTTATGCCTATATTCAAAAATTACCTGAGTTTATAAAGGAGCGAAGTGATTAGGATTGCCCATAGCCCGGATGCAGACGATGCCTTTATGTTTTATGCCCTAACTGAGGGGCTTATAGATACCCGAGGTCTTGAGTTTGAAAATATCCTTGAAGATATTGAAAGCTTAAACAAAAGAGCTCTCGAGGGGGTTTACGAGCTTACTGCAATATCTTTCCATGTTTTTGCTTATGTGCAAAATAGATACACACTTTTGACCGCAGGTGCAAGCATTGGTGATGGATATGGTCCGATTGTTGTAAGCAAAAAGCCCCTAAGGTCGCTAAAGTCCATTAAGATTGCTATTCCTGGCAGATTTACCTCTGCTTATCTTGCTTTAAAGCTCTACGAGCAGGATTTTGAGGAGGTTTTTGCCCCGTTTGATAAGATTTTAGAGCTTGTTATAAATCAGGTAGTTGACGCAGGGGTGTTAATTCACGAAGCGCAGCTAAGTTATGAAGATATGGGGCTTTTTAAGGTAGTTGATTTAGGAGAGTGGTGGAAGAGTAAAACGGGCTTGGTTTTGCCCCTTGGTGCGAATGCAGCGCGAAGAGACCTTGGGCTTGAGCTTATAAAAACCCTGGATGAGCTTTTAAGAGAGAGCATAAATTACGCCCTAAGCCATAGGGACTTGGCGCTTAACTTTTCGCGCGCTTATGCGCGCGAGATTAAGTTTAATAAAGAAAAACTCGATAGGTTTGTCGGGATGTATGTAAATCGCTGGAGCCTTGAGTGCAGCTCTGAGCTAAGAGCTTCTGTTAGGGAGTTTTTAAATATGGGCGCAAGTCTTGGGATTGTGCCAAGCGTTAATGGTCCTATATTTTTTGACGAGGAATTAGATGCTGCCGGCTGAGCTTATAAAGACCCTTGACGAGATTGCAAGCAGCTTCCCAAGGCGGGAGCAATCCATACTGCTTTGTTTGCATTACATTCAAGACCATTATGGCTATATCCCGGATTTTGCCCTAAAGGAGGTTGCAAGGGCTTTGAATTTGCCCCTCAATCACGTTGAGGGCGTGGTTGCTTTTTATGATATGTTTGACACCTCTTCTAAGGCGCTCTATAGGGTAAGAGTTTGCACAAGCGTTGTTTGCAATCTCCTTGGTTCAGAGAGGCTACTTAGAGCTCTTAGCTTACGCCTTGGCATAAAGCCCGGGGAAGTTAGCAAAGACGGAAAGTTTAAGCTCATAAAGGTTCAGTGCATAGGGGCTTGCTCGGAAGGTCCTTGCTTTATGGTAAATGAAGATACCTATAAGTTCTATTCAGAGGAGAAATTAAATGAAATCCTATCCCGCTATACCTGAGATATACGCCGAAACTGCTCTTAACTTGCTTTTAAAGAGGGCAAAGCGCCCAAGGGTGCATACCCTTGAAGATTATATAAAAGACGGCGGCTATGAAGCTCTTAAGAAAGCGCTTTTAATGAAGCCCGAGGAGATAGTTGACTGGGTTGATAAAAGTCAACTAAGAGGTAGGGGCGGGGCTGGTTTTCCCACGGGCAGAAAGTGGAAGTTTGCTTTGCAAAACCCTGCCCCAAGGTATCTTATTTGCAACGCAGACGAGTCCGAGCCTGGCACTTTTAAAGATAGAATCCTCATGGAGAGAGACCCTCATCTTTTAATTGAAGGGATGATAATATCCGCCTACGCTCTTGGGGTCAGTGAGGGCTTTATCTACATTCGTGGTGAATACCCAGCTGCATATAAAATTCTCAAAGACGCCAT
>JANWVD010000071.1 GCA_025057715.1 Aquificaceae bacterium
AGGTTATGCCCCTAACCATAGCGAGCATATCCTGAATGAGCTTCTCTTTGGCTGTTTTTTCTATTTCCTCGCCGCCCATGCCAACCGGGGTTGCGGCGCCTATGTTTGTATTTGGTGCCATTGCCGCAATGTCTGCGCAAACTGTTATTATTGCGCCTGCAGAGGCTGCCCTTCCGCCGGGGGGATAGACAAAGACGGCAATTGGCACAGGGCTATTTTGGATTTGCTTTACTACCTCCCTCGTTGAGCTTTCAAGCCCGCCGGGTGTGTTTAGCTCAATTACAAGGAGCGAAGCACCCTCTTTGGATGCAATGGATATTGCGCGAGATAGATGGTCGACCATAAGCTGGCTAACCTCGTCTTGCCAACTAACCACAAAGACCTTGCTTTTAATTTGGGCTAAGGCCGTGGAAAAGAAAAATAATATCAGAGCAATCAAGAACTTCACGGCTTTACGCGACTAATTAATTCAAGTAAAACCTTTTCAATGGGGATATTTTTCATAGAAAGAGAGAGCAAAAGATGGTAAAGAAGGTCGCTAACTTCGTCGGTTATAGCCTTTTCATCTTCGTTTTTGAGGGCAATTAAGGTCTCTATGGCCTCTTCACCAAACTTTTGAAAAACGCGGTCTTTACCCTCGCTTGCAAGGCGGGCTGTATAAGAGCCCTCCGGGGCTTCTTCTAGCCTTGAGAGTATTATTTCCTCAAGACGCTTAAGAATCTCAAAAGGCGAGATTGAAATTCCCTGAGATGGGTCTTTCAAACTTTTGAAAAAGCAATTTCTCTCGCCTGTATGACAGGCTATGTTTTTCTCTTGGATAATAAGGTAAAGAATAGCGTCTCCGTCGCAATCTATTCTGATATCTACTATCCTTTGGAGCTCCCCGGAGGTTTCCCCCTTTTTCCAGATTGAGCCTCTTGAGCGAGAATAGTAATGCGCAAAGCCTGTTTTAAGACTTAGCTCAATCGCCTCTTTGTTAGCCCAGGCAAACATCCTAACTTCGCCGCTATGCCAATCCTGGGCTATTACTGGCAAGAGCCCGTTTTGGTCAAATTTAAGCTCTTCCAGCTGCATTTTAGTAAAATTATACCCCTTTGGTCGGCTTTAACTTAAACACCGAAAGGTCCTTGTAAGGCTTTTCTTGCAAAATATCCACAGCCCCCTCGCTATATAGGTTCATAAGAGCCACAAGATGCGGGACAACGGAGCGATTTCCAACAAGCTCAAGAAGCGAGAATATCATCCCAGAGTTCTCTAAGGTGCTGATAATCTCATTTAGGGCTTCTTCGTAGCGAGAGATATGCAAGGGGAGCTCTATCTGGTTTTGGGCTTTTCTTTTAACACTCTTTGAGGTTTTTATTCTTGTTTTTGGTTTTTTAGAAACTATGAGTGTCTCTTGAGCAGATTCTTGCTCGTAGAATTGCTCTTCTATCTCTTTAAGGGTCATGCGTCTTCTCTTGCTTGGCGGGTCTGGAAGAATCACTTGGGCTTGTTTTTTTAATAAAAATGACGCAGTAGCAACCACGCGCGCCGGGATTCGCAAATCATTAAGCTCAGCTTGCTTTAAAAGCGTTAAATAAGCTTCTGCTAACATTGATATATCAATGTCCCAAGGGTCAATCTGCCCCTTTTCAACCATTTCATAAGCAAGCGCAAAGGGGTTTTTCTCAAGCTCTAACTGCATTTTCTCTCCAAAATGTCCCTATTTGCAAAATAGTCTCTAAAGTCGGCTTAAGGTCCTTGCGATGGACAACCATATCAACCATCCCCTTTTGAAGCAAAAACTCGGCGCGCTGAAAGCCCTCTGGGAGCTGCTGCTTTATGGTTTGTTCAATCACCCTCGGGCCTGCAAAGCCAATCAAAGCCCCAGGCTCTGCTATAACTACATCCCCAAGGGAGGCAAAACTCGCGGCGACCCCACCAAGCGTTGGGTCTGTTAGCACTGATATGTAAGGCACTCTCTTAGAGCGCAAAAACTCAACCCCAATGGAGGTCTTTGCCATCTGCATCAAAGACAAAATCCCCTCTTGCATCCTGGCCCCCCCAGATGACAAAATAACTATAAGGGGAACTAAATCCGCGCCTGCCTTTAGGCAGGCGCGATAGAATCTTTCCCCCACAACTGACCCCATGCTACCGCCAATAAAAGCAAAGTCCAAAACCCCAAGCAGCGCCCTTTTGCCGCCAATCATGCCTTCAAAAAAAGTCATTGCCTCAGAAAGACCAGTTTGCTCGCTTGCTTGCTTTAATCTCTCTTGATATGGCTTAGTGTCTTTAAATCCAAGCGGGTCAAGGGGCGTAATGTCGCTAAAGAGCTCAACCCACTGACCGTCGAATATGGAATTAGCGCGCTCGTAGGTGCTTAAATGAAAGTGAAATTGACAGCTTGGACAAACCCCGAGATTCTTTTTAAGCTCAGGAACATAAAGTATGCTCTTGCAATTATCACACTTTGTCCATAGGTTTTCTTTTTGTTTTTTTCTAAATCGGTCTAAAAAGCCCACTGACTAAGAATTATAACTCTTTTGAATCTCCTCAAGCAAAGCTTTTGCCATATCCTGTTCTTGAACTTTTCTGATGGGTTTTCCGTCTTTGAAAAGCCAGGCAAAGCCCTTACCACAGGCAAGACCTATGTCAGCCTCTCTTGCCTCACCTATGGCGTTTACAACGCAGCCCATTATGGCAACTTTAATCGGGGTCTTGACATTTGCGAGCTCTTTTTCCACCTCTTTCACAACCTTTGGAAGGTCGACCTCGATTCTTCCGCAAGTAGGGCATGCAACAATCTCAACCCCGCGCCTTCTTATCCCAAGCGACTTTAGAATCTCGTAAGCTACCTCTATCTCAACCTCTGGGTCATCTGTTAAAGAGACCCTGATAGTATCCCCAATGCCATGATAGAGCAAGATTCCAATACCTACTGCGGACTTAGTTATTCCCTTTAGACCCATGCCGGCTTCTGTGATACCTATGTGCAAAGGAATGTCTGTTTGACTTGCAAATAGCATATTTGCGCTTACATTTTCAACAACATCTGAACCTTTTATCGAGACTTTAAAGTTATAAAAACCCCACTTTTCAAACCTTTCAGACCATCTTATAGCACTTTCAAAAAGCGCCTTTGCAGAAGGATAGCCGTGCTTTTCAAGTAGGTCTTTCTCCAAAGAGCCTGAATTTACCCCAAGTCTAACAGCTACATTGCGAATTTTTGCTTCTTGTATGATTTCTTTAACTAAAGATTCTTTGCCTATGTTGCCTGGGTTTATTCTTATGCCGTGAACACCTTTTTGCATTGATTTAAAGGCATAAGAGGGCGCAAAGTGAATATCTGCTATAACAGGTATTGGGGATTTTTTGACTATTTCCTCAAGAGCTTCGAGGTCTTCTTCGTGAGGCACTGCAACTCTTATAAGCTCGCACCCTTTTTGGTAGAGCCTATTTATCTGACTTAAGGTAGCTTCAATATCGTAAGTTTTCGTTGAAGTCATTGACTGAACGACAATGGGCGAATTTGCCCCAACTTTTACCCAGCCAACGCTTATCTCCCTTGTTTTTCTCCTATTTATCATAATCTTTAAGATGATAACTCAAGCATCCTCATAAGGGGCTTGCTCGCTCTTTCTATGATATCTTCGGGCAAAGTCACCTCGTTTATCTCTTGGCTTATGGTTTTATACATGTTTTGAAGCGTTATACCCTTCATCGTGCAGCAATAGACGCTTCCGCAATAATTCATGGGCTCGGGGAATATGTATTCTTTATTTGGATTTTTCTTAATAAGCGTGTGCTTTAGACCAACTTCTGTAATTACTATCACCTTATTAGCTTCGCAGCTTGTTGCATACGAGATTATTTGCGAGGTAGAGCCCACAAAGTCAGCAAGCTCAATCACGCTTGGATGACACTCTGGATGAACCGCAACTTTAGCATCCTTGTGCTTTTCTTTTAGCTTTAAAACCTCTTTGGCGGTAAATTCGTAATGAGGCGGGCAAAAGCCTTTCCACATTATAAACTCTTTCTCAGGCAGATGTTTTTGAACCCAGCTTCCAAGAGCTTGGTCTGGGACAAAGATTATCCTCTTTTGAGGCAGCTTTTTTATAACCTTAATGGCATTTGCAGAGGTTACGCAAACATCACTCACAGCCTTTACTTCAGCAGTTGTATTCACATAAGAAACAACCGCAGCGTCAGGGTATTGCTCTTTTAGCTTTAATACGTCCTTTGCGCTCACCATATCAGCCATTGGGCATCCTGACTCAGGATTTGGATGCAAGACCTTCTTGGTCGGGTTTACTATCTTGGCAGTCTCACACATAAACCTAACGCCGCAGAATAGAATTATGCTTGCATTAGTTTGAGAGGCTTTGCGAGATAGCTCTAAAGAATCCCCAACGAAGTCTGCAATATCTTGAACCTCCGGGCGCTGGTAATAATGCGCTAATATAACTGCGTTTTTAGCCTCCGCTAATTGCCTTATATTAGATTGCAACTTATCAACAGACTCATTTTCTAAGAGCGTTAGCATAACCTTAAATTTAAACCCCTCAGAGCCAATCAAAGATGAGATTTAGCAGCTTAAAATTACGAAAGCCAACCCTGTCGCTCCAGTTTAATCGACGAGCCTGCATATACCCCAACGCCGATGGTCAAAGACAGCAAAATTAGACCCAGGATTTTCATAAGGTTATTTCCAACAGCTAATAAAAGCATGGCTGGCAAAACAGCCCCGTAGGCAAGCGCTATTAAAACCCTATCACTTTTTATTTCAATTCCAAGCAGCGAAGTAAGCGGCGGCGCACTTTTGGAAAAAAACATCGCGAAATAGTAGTTAGCTGTGAAAATTAGAGCCAAAAAGTGCTGAAACATCGTTTGAGCTCTCACATCCTTCATAACACCAAGAAGAGCTGCCCTTACGCCTTCGTTGTAAATAGAGAGCTTTAAAAGAAAGAAAAGCAAAGCACTATCAAAAATTACACCTACGAAAAATAAAGAGACAAGGCTTAAGGGAGATTCTTCCTCTTGTAAAACCTCTATTGCACATAAACCGGAGACAGAATTTATCAAACCATCGAGCTTTTGCTTAGGACAACTTATGACTACTTCTGTTTTTCCGCTAAAGACCTCGCTTAAAAATTTTGAAGCTGCAATGCCATTTTCAGAAAGCGCGCCGGCTACTACCTCTGCAGTCTCGACGCGCAAGTTTTTTAAAACTACCCTTGGCATTACTGAGTGATGATAGTAGGCGT
>JANWVD010000072.1 GCA_025057715.1 Aquificaceae bacterium
GTCTGTATTGGCAAAATTAGGCTATATCCACCATCTAAAATCTTAGAAACAACACTAAATTGATGCTCAAAATCCCCAGCTTTTAATAGCCAAGTTTGCACCTCCAAAATAGCGGGTTTAACTTGGCTGGCAAGAAAATGCTTAAAAATGAGTCCATAGAGACTAAGCGCCTCTTTTGAAAGGCCTTCAACCTGTGTGCTAAGCATCATGGAGCGAAGCTCCTCTGGGTCTAAAGCCCTCGTTGGGCGAATGCATTCATGTGCCCCACCTTCTGCCCATGTTCTTGGTCTAAATACCTCCTCGGGATATTCGCGAAGCAAGAGTTCTTTTGCGATTGATATCCCAAGGCTTGAGACCCTAATTGAGTCAGTCCTGTGGTAAGTAATAAAGCCCGCCTCAAAAAGCGATTGGGCAATGCGCATAGTCTTTTCAGCGCCCCATCTAAAGCGCTCGCTTGCGAGTTTTAAAAGGCTGTGGGTCGCAAGTGGGGGCGGGGGGTTTCTTTCCTCTTTTTGCGTAAGCAAAAGTTTAAGCTCTGCATTCTCTAATGCCTTAAGAACGCTCTTGGCTTCTGATTCTGACTCAAAGCGCCATTCGAGTTTTAGCCCATTATCGAGCATAGCGGTAATTCTATTTAGCTTTTTTCTATAAAGTGCCTCGCGATTGACTATCCATCCAAGCACCGGGGTTTGCACCCTACCTGCGGAAAGCCAGCCTTTTGAAAAAGCCTGCTGGAGCTTTTGGGAAAATTCAAAGCCCACCCACCTATCAGCTATGCGCCTAAGGACTTGTGCCTCAACGAGATTTAGGTTTACATCCCTCGGGCTTAAAAGCGAGTTCATAATCGCCCTCTTGGTAATTTCGTGAAACTCAGCTCTGGAGATATTTTCATTAAAGGGTCTTAGTAGGTTTTTTAAATCCCAAGCTATCTTCTCACCCTCGGAATCTGGGTCTGTCGCTATCAAGATAGCATGGGCTTCACTTGCAAGGCGCTGAAGACTCTCTATAATTCCTCGCCTTATTGGCTCGTATATGGGCCTAAAATCGCCGCTTTCTAAAACCCCATAAGTTCCGCCCTCTTTTGATAAATCAAGCACATGCCCAAAGCAGGAGGTGATTAAAAGATAAAATCTATCCGTTAAAACCTCCAAAACCTCAAGCTCGCCAACCCTTCTTCTGACCGGTTTACCAAAGAAGTTAGCTATAGTCCTTGCCTTATTCGGGGATTCGACTATAAAAAGCACAGGCTTTAGGAAATCTTGTTGATGGGTAAATGTCTGAGATGTCTTCATAAGGGCCCTTTCTTGGTCTATCTTTTTCATAAGGTCTTGAATATCTACCTCCTTTATGGGCTTAAACTCTATCTCATCGCTAAACCAACGAATCTTTTTCTGAAGGTGATTAAAAACCTTTTCATCATCTACGATAATCAAGCTAAGACCCGTGGTTAACCCACCTATGTGCATCCTCGAGACGCGACCGCTTGCCTGAAGATACCCAGTCACATCTGAAACTGCAAGAAAATAGCCGTCTTTTGTATTTCTTATGGTAGCTTCAGGCGAATTTTCCAAAATCTCAAGCACCTCCTTGGAATTTAAAAACGAAAGGACTTCCTTCTTTAGGGTTTCTACTCTTTTAAGTAATTCCGGCTTTTGATTTAAAAACTCTTCAGAAAGATATTGATAGCGCTTTAGCTTTTCAATCCAAGTATCCAAAGTCTTTAAAGACTGCGGGGCTCTCTTTGCAATAAGCGGTCTTAAAGAGCTAATAGCCCATAAAACATGGGATAGACTTTTTTCAAACTTTAAGGAAACGACTATCTTTGGAACTCCGTAAAAGATTGCATATCTTACCGCGTGCGGCAAATCAAAGCCTCTGGCAAGCGGATTTTTATAAGAGGAAATCCCCACAATTACCCATATATCACCCCTTGAAAATGCATCTATGGAATCCTTATCAAGTTCCTCGTAGGATATTGCCCTAATGCCCTCTTCGTTTAACGACTTTAAAAGCCCGTCAACACCAGCCTTTCCAAAGTCAGCCGAAACAAACAAAAGACAACCTCGCCCGAGCTGTTTTATCCATTCAACTGGATGTTTGCTAAAATCTTTATCAAAAGCATCAACGGTTTTACGGACATAAAACGCAGGGCTCGAGAGGTCAAACCCAAGCATCTCGCGAAAGAGTCCAGCTCTAACTAAGCGGGGCGTAGATGTCGCAGAAGATATCACAAGCACCCCCCTTCTTTGAACGCGTTGGAGCCTCTCTTGGAGCTCCTTGATTTTATTAAAGACCCCCTCATCCTTATTTTGCATAGATTTTAACTTCAATATTTGCATACCTACTTCAATATCAGAATCCTCAAAATTCATCAATTTTAGAACCTTATCAACATTCGTAGCAGTCTTTAAAAAAGAATCAACATCATCGATGAAGATAAACTCAAACTCAGAGCTTATATCCTGAAAGTTTTTGTAAAGAAACATCGAAGTGCTAACAAGAATTCTAAAGTCCTTATTCTTAAGTCTCTCTCTTAGAATCTCTTTCTTTTTACCACTTTCATCAGAAAAAACGAGCATCTCAGCATCAGAAACGCCAAATGGGAGCAACCTTTCCTTGGTTTGTTTTACTAAAATCTGAGTAGGCACTATGATGTAGGAATTTTTACCAAGTTTTGAAAAAAAGCTCGCCATGCTAATGCCAAAGGTGCTTTTTCCAACCCCAGTGGGCGCAAGCAAAGCAAAGGAGCTCTTGGTAAAGACCCTAAATGCCCAGCTTACTTGCAAACTAAGTGGCTCAAGCTTTGTGCAATCTTTAAAGTATCTTTTCCAAGAGCTCACCATCTCCTCAACTTTGCAAAGCTCAAAGAGCCTACCGCTATCAAGAGCATCACAAGGCTCTTTAGCCTCTGGCATACATCTTTCACAAGCAAGCCCCATCTCGAGTCTATCAGAGGTAATATCCCCGCCACAGTTTGGGCAAAGACCCCTAAATACCCCTTTAAGCACCGTCATTCCTCCTTGAGAAAACTAACTTAATAGGAGAGAACTCTAAATTAAGCTCCTTTCTTAGCTGTTTTTCTAAAAATCTTTTATACTCTTCCCTCCAAGAGTCTGTTTCGTTTGTAATAAGAACAAACGTAGGCGGCGCCGTGCTTTGCTGAAAGGCATAATAAACCTTTGGAATTAAATTGCCCTTAGCGGGCGGCGGACTAACTGAGAAAATCCTCTCAAGCGCCCTATTTATTTGAGATGTCTTAAATTGCTTGTTAAAATCCGCCCAAACCTCTTTAGCTTTTTCCAAAATCTTGTCTATTCCCCTTCCACTTTTAGCACTTGTCAAAACCACGGGTGCATAGTCAAGAAACCAGAGCTCTCTTTTTAAATATTCTTCTAAACCAGCTTCGCTGTCTAAGAGGTCTAACTTAGTGCCCACAATCAAAGCCGGCTTTACCCTCCTTCTTATCAGGCTTGCGAGCTTCTTATCCTGAAAGCTAACACCCTCAGATAAGTCAATCACTAAAAGCACAACCCCCTTTCTTTCAAGAGCCTCAAGCGTCCTACCGACGGCGAAAAACTCAAGACCAAACTCAACTGACCCTTTTTTGCGAACCCCAGCCGTATCAAGCAAGGAAAACCCACCGCCGATATATACCTCAATGGCGTCCCTCGTTGTCCCAGGCTCGTGCCAAACGAGAACCCTCTCTTTGCCCAAAAGCGCATTCGCAAGCGAGGATTTACCCGCATTTGGCTTACCAAGAAGAATTAATAGAACCGACCCTTCGGGTCGAGAGTATTCTCCCCCCTCAATCTGCCCCAGCTTATCAAGGAGCTCTATAATTCCAAGCCCGTGCAAGGCAGATACTTCAATCAAAGGCTCAAAGCCAAGCTCGTAAAACTCCCACTTGTTATCAACTTTTGCATCAACTTTGTTAACGATAAGCAGCACCTTCTCCTTATGGGGTCTTAAAAGGTTTGCAACCTCTATATCAGCTTGCGTAAGACCAGTCTTTGCATCAACGACAAACAAAACCGCTTTCGCATCCAAAATAAGCTCGAGAATGTTTTTTCTTATAAAATCCTCAACCCAGCTATCTGGGTTAAAAAGACCGCCGGTATCTGCGATTGTAAGAGTTTTGCCATGTAGCTCAATCTGACCAACAATGACATCTCTGGTAATCCCCGGGCTATCAAAAACTATGCTCTGACGCTTTTTTACTAACCTGTTAAAAAGGCTTGACTTTCCTACATTCGACCTTCCGACTATCAAGACATCTACCATCTTTAGCCTAAAATTAATAACAACTATGGCTAAGATTTTAGTAGCAAAGTCCGCAGGCTTTTGTTTTGGCGTAAGAAGGGCGATAAACATTGCAGAAAAGGCGGTAAAATCCTCGCAGGTCGTTTATTCCCTCGGACCAATCATCCACAACCCCCAAGAGGTGAAAAGGCTCGAGTCAGCCGGTCTTAAGCCGATAGAAAACGAGTTTGAAATAAACCCGTCAAAGATAGTAATTCGCTCGCATGGTATATCCCCGCAAAGAGAAGCGTATTTAAAAAACCAGGGCTTTGAGATAGTTGACGCAACCTGCCCATACGTAAAAGCAGTCCACGATGCAGTTCAAGAGCTCTGCGAAGATGGGTATTTTATCGTCCTAATTGGTGAGAAAAATCACCCAGAGGTGCTCGGAACGCTTGGGTATTTAGAGCTCTCTGATTGTAAAGGTGTTGTCGTAGAGTCCAAAGAGGACCTAAAGCAAGTCCTCGGCAAGGAAAAGGTAGGCATAGTTTCTCAAACAACCCAAAGCGAGCAGTTTTTCAAAGAAATTGTCGGAGAGATAGCTCTATGGACGCGCGAAGTTAAAGTAATTAACACCATCTGCAACGCAACCTCAGAGCGTCAAGAGGGCGTCATAGAGCTCGCTCCAAAGGTTGATGTAATGGTAATAATAGGCGGGAAAAACAGCGGAAATACGCGCAGGCTCTTTGAGATATCAAAGTCCCTAAATCCAAACAGCTTCCACATAGAAACCGAAGAGGAGCTTAAAAAAGAATGGTTTGAAAATATTTCGTCAATTGGCATAACCGCAGGTGCATCAACCCCGGATTGGCTCATAGAGAGGGTCATAGCAAGACTAAGGGAGCTC
>JANWVD010000073.1 GCA_025057715.1 Aquificaceae bacterium
GGGGCTTTGGAATTTATTAGGGAGTTTTCACCCTCTGGGGTTGTTTTATCAAACGGTCCTGGAGACCCGCGAAGCGTATATAAGGGGCTTGAAGTTGCTAAGGCGCTAATTGGCAAATTTCCGCTGCTTGGTATATGTCTTGGTCATCAGCTTATCTCGCTTGCCTTAGGTGGTAAGGTTTTCAAGTTAAAGTTTGGTCATCACGGTGCCAACCATCCCGTGAAAGATTTTAAAACTCAAAGAGTTTTAATTACGTCTCAAAATCATAACTACGCTGTGGATGTATCCTCTGTTAAAGATGTAGAGATAACGCATGAGAACTTGCTTGATAATACAATTGAAGGATTTGAGATAAAGTCATTGCTTATAAAATGCGTGCAGTTTCATCCCGAAGCCTCGCCCGGACCGGGTGATGCTTTTGACATATTTAAAGATTTTGCATCTATCGTCAATGGGTGTTAGGCAAGGAATCGTAATTTTCATCTTCTCATTGGTTTTTTTAGTGGTAATTTTAAGATTCGGATACATCCAATTAATCGGAAGGGAGGATTATGCAGATAAAGTAGCCCGCAGCTTTCCGAACATAAGCGTTATGACAATTTCTGCGCCAAGGGGGACAATTTACGACAGAAACGGCAACCCGCTTGCAATCAGCGTGCCGACAATTTCTGTTTTTGTCAGCAATACGCAACTTCTTCAAAACAGAGAAGAGCTTGCAAGGAGACTATCGCCAGTTGCAGGCGTAGATGAAAAAGGGATTTTAAAAACCTTTGATAGCGATAAAAGGTCAGTCTGGGTCGTAAGGCACATAGACAAAGATTTCTCCACCTACATAAGAGGATTAATAAAAGAAACTGATAACACGAGCACCGTCGGGATTCAAGAAGAGTTTAAGAGATACTATCCGCACGGGGTGCTTGCAAGCAATCTCCTCGGCTTTACGAGCGTCGATGGTGAAGGAATTGACGGTCTTGAATATTACTATAACAACTTGCTAAAAGGTGAGCAAAAGAGGGGGGCTTTTTTAAGAACGAGGAAGTTAGGGAGTCTTGCCAAAAACCCGCTTTGGGAAGAGCCGAAAACTGGCGAGGTTTATCTAACAATCGACCTCGGGGTTCAAGCCATAGCAGAGGATATAAAGGAAAAAATCGTCAGACAGTGGTCGCCGAAGGCGGTTGGTATTGTTTTGCTTGATGCAAATAGTGGCGAAGTGCTCGCGATGGCTTCCTACCCGAGCTTTGACCCAAACAACCCAAGGGCTTATTCAGAGCAATCCCGTAGAAATAGGGCTGTTACTGATGTTTTTGAACCGGGTTCTGTCATGAAGCCTTTCTTCATTGCGCGGGCTTTAGAACTTGGTTATGTAAAGCCAAAGATGTGGTTCGACATTGAGGGCGGGCGCATACAGGTCTTTGGAAGGAGCGTAAAGGACGTAAAGCCCTCAAGAAGTATGACCCTCGAGCAGGTTTTAATAAAGTCCTCGAATGTTGGAACGATAAAGGTTGCCAAGTATATGTCCCAAAAGGACACAGAAACCTTGATGAGAGATTTAGGATTAGAAAGGCGCCTCGATATACCAGCGAGCGCCAAGCCTTGGCTTCCTAATTTTGACTACCCGGCGAACATACTTTATGTAAGCATCGGTCAAGGAATGGCTGTGAACTTGCTTCAGCTTTGCAGTGCTTTTAATGCACTCGCAACAAACAAGGTCCTAATGCCGAGGCTTGTATTAGGTCAAGAGTCCAAGGTCATAAAAGAGAACGTCTTTTCCCAAAAGAGCCTAAGATGGGTGCAAGAAAACCTAATTAAGGTGGTCGAAGAAGGAACGGGAAAACAGGCAAAGTCAGACCACTTTTATATAGCCGGAAAGACCGGCACCTCTCAGAAGTTTGATAAGGCTCTGGGTGCATACTCAAGAGAGAAGCTCGTTACTTACTTTGTTGGATACTTCCCTGCGACCAATCCAAAGTTTATTGCAGGTATCATGGTGGATGAGCCAAGGGGTGAAAACATCTACGGCGGAACTGTGGCAGCTCCTTACTTTAAGGACCTCGTAGAGAGGGTTGCAGTATATTACGGCTTAGAACCCGATAAGCCTAAGCAAAGCGTTTCTTTGGACCTTAGGGAGCATTAAACCGTCGCATCTTTTTAGCTTAATTGGCTCTATGCTCGTTAATTCTTTAATTATTTGTGGGTTTCTCTCTTCTGATACATCTTTTCCCTCAAAAGGGGTCATGATAATGCCAAGGAGCTCTACGCCCATCGAGCGAAGATAATGAAAAGAGAGCAGAGTATGGTTTATTGTCCCAAGACCTGCGCGAGATACTAAAATAGTTGGTATTCCAAGAGCTTTGGCAAGATTGGCGTAGTTTAAACTTGAGTTAATGGGGACGCAAATGCCGCCTGCGCCTTCAACAAGCAAAAAATCAAACTCCTTTTGAAGCTCTATGAATCTGTTTTTTATAAAATCCTCTGATATTACTATTTTCTCATCAAGACTTGCGGCATACGGGGAGACGGGGGGCTTGAAAGTATAGCAGGTGGCTCTTTTGATATCCTGGTTTGTGACAGAGCATAAAAGCGCGGTATCTTCGGGGATTTTTGTCACTCCTGTCTCAACGGGTTTGAAGTATCCTACCTTTACGCCCTTTTGACGAAGAGAAAGTGCAACGTTATAGCAAACAAAGGTCTTACCGACCGAAGTATCCGTTGCGGTTATGAGAACTGCCTTCACTTAAAATATCTTAAGACCATGAGGGCGCTTTTGATAGGCGGGGGAAGAATGGGGAGGAAATACCTGCAAAAGCTTATCTCAATGGGCATTGACACCTCTCTTTGTGACATAGATACCTCGAAAAAAATAGACGGCATACGCTTTTTCTCAAGCGTGGACGACGCTCTTGAAGAGACTTTTGAGATTGCTTTCGTTGCAATTGACCCTTCGATGCACGTTGAAATATCAAGCAAGCTCCTCTCACAGGGCATTTATGTGCTTCTTGAAAAGCCCCCAGCAACGAGCTTGGACGAGTTTTTAAAAATATCAAACCACGAAAACCTCAGAATCTCGGAGATAGAGAGTTTCACCATGTGCGCAAGCCTTCTTAAAGAGCCTAAAACCTCTCTTGATATTTACCGCTTTGGCAAATTAAAAGGGTATCTTTCCCCGCTTTACGACCTTGCTTGGCATGATTTATACCTTCTTCAGAGATTTGAAGATATTTCCTTAAACGCGCTATCGCGCAAGGGGAATATTTGGAGGGTTTATGGGTTTATAAAAGATGTAGAATTTTCGCTCTGCGTTGCATGGGAGCATCCATCCCCGATGAGAGTTTGGCGCATTGACTCTGATTTGACCTTTGACTTTTCTCAGGATAAGGTATTTAAGTCAGGTCAGGTCATTTCCGAGGGCTCTTGGGATAGACTCGAGAGAATGATTAAAGCCTTTATTGAGGGAAAGCTCGAAAGAGATAGCGTTCAAAGGGCTTTGAAAAACTTTCAGCTCATAGAGAGCTTATCATGAAAATATCTGAAATCGGCGAAGATGGCTTAATAAACAGAATTGTAAACATTTTAAAAACCTCCTACATAGGCGATGATACCGCGCATGTGAGTACGGATGGCTTAAATTTATCGCTTACTTGCGATATATTGATTGAAAATAGACACTTTTTGAGAAGTTATCCACCTTCTTTTATAGGTTGGAAGGCAATTTCTGTGAATGTAAGCGACATAGTAGCAAGCGGTGCAAAACCTCTCTGGGCTTTAGTTAGCATCGCTCTTCCAAATATTGAGGTTTCTTATATTGAGGCTCTTTACGAGGGTATAAAGAGTGCATGTGAGTTTTACGGTCTTGAGGTAGTTGGGGGAAATTTAAGCTCTTCTGAGCTTATAAGCATTGATGTTTTTATGGTTGGTAAAACAAAGAGAGCTCTTAGGCGCTTTGGTGCCTCGCCTGGCGAGGGCGTTTTTGTAAGCGGGACCTTGGGGGATTCAAAAGCGGGGCTTGAGATTTTACTATCAAACAAAAAAGACCTAACTGATTTTGAAAATTATCTTGTTGAGCGCCATCTAAGACCTACTGCAAGGATTGACATGCTTGAGCATATAGTCAAAAACGCAAGCGCTTGCATGGATATAAGCGACGGGCTTTTAAGAGACCTCGACCGCCTTGCAAAGAGAAGCAAGGTTGGGATAGAACTCTATCCAGAGTCCATCCCATTATCTAAGGAATTAAAAACCTATGCGCGATTAAACTCAAAAGACGCTCTTGAGCTTGCGATGATTGGCGGAGAAGACTATCAGCTCCTTTGGACTCAGAGCGAGAGCTCTGTTAATGTCTTTCTCGATATGCATCAAATTGGCAGGGTTATTGAGGGTGAGGGAATCTATATTAAGGGCTCTGGTCCAATTGAGATTAAGGGCTTTGACCATTTTGCGCCATGAAATGGCGCGTTTTATAATCTGAAGATGAGACGTATAGAGATAACAGATGTCTCTTTAAGAGATGGGGTTCAGTCCTTGCTTGCAACTAGGGTCAGAACTGAGGATATGCTCGAAGCGCTCGAGGTGCTTGATAGATGTGGCTTTTGGTCTCTCGAGGTTTGGGGCGGTGCTACCTTTGATGTTTGCCTTAGGTATCTTAAGGAAGACCCGTGGGAGAGGCTAAGGAAGTTTAAGGAGGTTGCTAAAAACACCCGCCTTGAGATGCTTCTTAGGGGTCAAAATGTCGTAGGCTATCGCCACTATGCGGATGATGTCGTAGAGAGCTTTGTAAAGGCAGCTTTTGATAATGGTATCTCTGTCTTTAGGATTTTCGATGCTTTAAATGATGTTAGAAATATGGAAGTTTCGATAAAGACTGCAAAGAGCATCGGCGCTGTGGTAAAGGGCGTTTTATCTTACGCAATAAGCCCGGTTCATACTGTTGAATATTATGTAAAAGTAGCAAAAGAGCTCTTAGAGCTTGGGGTTGATATTCTTTCAATCAAAGACCAAGCTGGCATCCTTTCACCAAAGCGTGCTTATGAGCTTGTGAGGGCTTTAAAGAGCGAGTTTCCCAATGTTTTGGTTCATCTTCATACGCAAACGACAGCGGACCTTGCGCAAATGGCGCAGC
>JANWVD010000074.1 GCA_025057715.1 Aquificaceae bacterium
ATCCTTTTGCTTCAAGCATAGTTGTCAAGATTCTGTCAAGGCTCTCCCGTAGAGCTTCTTTAAAAAGTTCTACTAACTGGCTTGCTTTTATGCTTTCCATGGCTTTGCTGGCTTTTTCAACCTCAAAAGTTTGTATGTGCATAAGTTCTCTTAGAGGCTCTTCCGCTCTTTCAAGACCTTTTATGTATGTGTCCCTTCTTTCCTTAGCCTTTATAATCACCAAGGGCAAGCCAGCAGACAGAAGAAGGTAGTTAACTATTATGCGCCCAGTTCTGCCGTTGCCGTCTTCAAAAGGATGTATGCTTTCAAAAAGCGTATGCTGTTTTGCCAGAAAGTTTAAAAAGTGTTCTAAGGTTTCCGCACTATCAGGCTTGCGGAAGTTTTCTTTCACGTAGCTTACGTAAAAACTCGAGATTGTCGAAGAAATAGCGACTAACATGGTTTATTCTGACAATCTAAGATATCATACCTCATAAGGTCAAGCTGAAGGCCAAAACCTCTTCAGCTCGTTCATATTAAAAAGTAGTCAGGAATACACTTAGGGAGTTGCCAAAGAGTAGGCATGAAGATGAAAGATACTGCAAGAAAATATATCAGTTGAATAATATCTCTGAGTGATAAGGACAAGACAGGGATAAATTAGCTTCCAAGGCTTCTGGACTTGTGAGATTAACTCCATGGAACTCGTAAATCTATCCCCTGAATCCAGTCAGATTTTTAAGCGCTCTCACTAACTTCTATTGACAAGTGGAAAAGAATAGAGTAAGATAAGAACCTTCCGGAGCTTTAGGATGATTCCAAGGCAGGCTTATGCGAATGTTGCTGATAACTCGGGTGCGAGGAAGGTGCAGATAGTTGGTATACCCTATGCACCTAGGCAGTATGCTACAGTCGGGGATGTGGTTGTTGTGAGTGTCAAGATTGCAACACCCAATAGCCCAGCTAAGAAGGGTAAAGTCTATCGAGCAGTTGTTGTAAGGACCAAGAAGGAAGTCTCAAGACCAGATGGGACATACATAAGGTTTGATGACAATGCAGTTGTGCTACTAAATCAGTATGGAGAGCCTTTAGGAACAAGGATTTTAGGTCCAATTGCGAGAGAGGTAAGAAACAGGGGATTTACGAAATTAGCATCGCTTGCACCGGAGGTTGTATGATGGCGAATAAAATCCTGCGGGGTGACACAGTTCTCGTAATGAGAGGAAAAGAAAAGGGAAAAACCGCAACCGTTTTGAGAGTCTTAAGAAAAGAAAACAAAGTCCTCTTAAAAGATGTAAACTTAGTGAAGAAACACCTAAAAGCTATACCAAATGTTCGTGAAGGCGGGGTTTACGAAATAGAAGCCCCAATAGATATAAGCAATGTCATGCTCGTATGCCCAAGCTGTAAAAAGCCAACAAGGGTTGGATTTAAGATAATTGAAGAAGGTCAAGAAAAAGTAAAAGTAAGATTCTGTAAAAAGTGCAATGAAGTAATAGATAAAGTCAAGAGGTTGAGATGAGTATAGCAGAGAGGTATGTCTCAAGGCTTCATGAAAAGTATAAAAGAGAGGTTGTTCCGCAGCTTATAAATAGGTTTGGATACAAAAACCCAATGCAAGTGCCGAAAATCTTAAAGGTCGTCGTCAATATGGGCGTTGGTGAAGCAGTTGGGGATATTAAGCAAATAGATAGAGCTCTTGAGGATATAAAAGCCATAACAGGACAGCATCCAACGGTTAGAAGGGCTAAGAAGTCAGAGGCTGGTTTTAAGCTAAGGCGTGGTATGCCAGTGGGATTAAAGGTCACACTTAGGAAAGAAAGAATGTGGGACTTTTTGGACAAACTTATCTCTGTTGCCTTGCCGAGGGTAAAAGACTTTAAAGGCTTAAACCCGAGGTCCTTTGACGGAAGGGGTAATTATGCCTTTGGCATATCAGAACAGATAGTCTTTCCAGAAATTGACTATGAAAAAGTTGACGCAGTGCGTGGTATGGATGTAATCATTAATACGAGTGCGCCTACAGATGAAGAAGCCTTTTGGCTTTTGGTTTTGCTCGGACTTCCTATTAGGAGTGCGTAATGGAGGAATTAAATGCCAAGAAAAGCTAAAGTTGCAAAGGATTTAAAACACTTCCCTAAATTTTCTGTTAGACAAAAGAACCGCTGTCCAATATGCGGAAGACCGAGGGGATATTTGAGGTATTTCGGCATGTGCCGACTTTGCCTTCGTGACCTCGCTCTCAAGGGCGATATTCCGGGACTCAGGAAATCAAGCTGGTAGAGGAGAGAGCTCATGGACCCAATCTCAGATATGTTTAGCGCAATAAAGAACGGAATAATGAGAAGAAAAGATAGCATTGTAGTGCCTTCATCGAGGGTAAAAGAGGCGATATTGGAGGTTTTGAAAAAAGAGGGCTACATAGCAAATTATGAGCGGCTCGAGAAAAAGGTTGGAACCCAATCTTTTGTTAAAATAACCTTCAAATATCTTGATTCAAAGCGCGAAAGAAACGCGATTCAGGATATCCAGCGCGTCTCAAAGCTCGGAAGGCGAGTATATAAGCCAAGACATCAGCTACCCTACGTTGAAAAGGGCTTTGGTATTGCTATAGTCTCCACCGATGCGGGAATTATAACAGACCATGAGGCAAGAAAGCTCGGAAAAGGCGGAGAAATCATAGCATTTGTGAGGTAATTTGACCATGTCAAGACTTGCGAAAAAGCCAATTCCGATTCCAAAAGGGGTGAAAGTGAATTTAAGCGGACAAAAGCTGACAGCGGAAGGTCCAAAGGGCAAATTAGAACTCGATGTCCATAAAGACATCAGCTTAAACATCTCTGGTGAACACATCGAGCTTAAAAGACCTTCTGACGCTCCATTCCATAGGGCTATACACGGAACAATGGCAGCTCTGATAAAAAACACGCTAAAAGGTGTCTCAGAGGGTTTCTCTCAGACGCTTGAAGTTTTTGGTCTTGGTTATAAAGTTGCTTTAAAGGGGCAAAATCTCGAGTTAAGCCTCGGATATTCGCATCCGGTAGTCTTCGAGGTCCCTAAAGATGTCAAGATTGAAGTAAAAGAGAATAAAATAACGGTTAGCGGCATAAATAGAGAACGCGTTGGGCAAGTTTGTGCTCTTATAAGAAACTTTAAGAAACCCGATGCTTACAAGGGTAAAGGTATAAGATACGAAGGTGAACAGCTAAAGCTAAAACCAGGCAAGTCAGCGGGTAAAGGTGGAAAAGGTGGAAAAGGTAAAAAGTGAGGTGAGATATGGCTAAGCTAACTAAGCACGAAAAGAGAGAAAGAAGGCATTTAAGAATAAGGAAGAAAATCTTCGGCTCCTCGGAAAGACCGAGGCTTTGTATCTATAGAAGCACGCACAGCTTTTATGCGCAGATAATAGACGATGAAAGCGGGAAAACTCTTACCTCTGCATCGACGATTGACAAGGAATTTACAAAACTTTCAAGCAAAAGAGGCGGAAAATCTATAGAAGACGTTAAGCTCCTTGCGCAAATATTAGTAAACAAGGCAAAGGAAGCTGGAATATCCAAGGTAGTTTTTGACAGAGGCGGATTTTTATACCACGGAAGGGTAAAAGCTTTTGCAGAAGCCTGTAGAGAACTTGGCTTAGATTTTTAGGAGGTTGAGATGGGCGGAGTATCTTTAGAGAAACTTATAACCCAGAAGAGACAAATGCAAGGAATAAACGAGCTTGAAGAGCAACTTCAGATAGAAGAAAGGCTCATTTACGCAAGGCGCACCACGAGGGTGACAAAGGGCGGAAAGAGATTCTCCTTTAGCGCACTCGTAATAGTTGGTGACAAAAGAGGGTTTGTCAGTGCCGGACTTGGTAAAGCGCGCGAGGTGCCAATCGCAATAGCAAAAGCCATAGAAGACGGGAAGAAACGCCTAATTAAAGTGCCCATAGAGAACGGAACCGTTCCGCATGATGTCATAGGCAGCTTCGGACCAACGAGCGTTAAACTTATTCCAGCAAGAAGGGGAACTGGCATAGTCGCCGGCGGTGCAGCAAAACCTATATTTGAACTTGCCGGATACACGGATGTTTTAACCAAGCTCCAAGGAAGCACCAACCCAAATAATGTCGTAAGGGCAGTCTTCGACGCACTTTTAAAGCTCCGCTCTTTGTCGCAGGTTGCAAAAGAGCGCTCTATTGACCCTCAAGAGCTCCGCACACGATACAATCTTTATGCAAGGAATATTCAAATACCTTAAGAGGTAAGTCATGAAGCTAAAAATTACGCTCATGAGAGGTCTAGCAGGAAAGAATAAGGAGCAGATTTCCGCTCTTAAGGGTCTTGGACTAAGTAAAAGGGGTCAAAGTAGAGTTTTAGAAAAAGCGCCTTCTGTAATTGGTAATCTTATTAAAGTAAAACATCTTGTTAAGATAGAGGAGCTTAAAGATGCTTGAACAGCTATCTCCGAAAAAAGGCTCAACAAAGAAGAGAGTAAGGGTAGGTCGTGGGATAGGCTCCGGTCTTGGAAAAACCTGTGGCAAGGGACACAAAGGTCAAAAAACCCGCTCCGGAGACAGAAGACTTCCCTCTTGGTTTGAGGGTGGTCAAACCCCCCTACACAAAAGGGTCCCCAAACGAGGCTTTCGCTCGCCCTTCAAAGAAGAATACAGTGTAATTAACTTAAAAACCCTGGAAGACCTTTTCAACCCAGGCGACGAGATAAACCCTGATGTCCTCTTCCAAAAGGGGCTCGTAAGGAAGGGGAGAAAATTGAAAATCCTCGCCTTCGGCGAGATTAAAAAACCCCTAAAGATAAAAGCCCACGCCTTTTCAAAAAGCGCCATGGAAAAAATAACCGCCGCAGGCGGCGTCTGTGAAACCATAGATGTTTGAACATTTAACACAGCTTTTAGAATCTAAAGATTTCAGGAAAAAAGCAATATATACGCTTTTTATGTTTGCCATATATAGACTCGGAAGCCACATACCGCTTCCTGGTGTAGACGCAAACGCCTTAGGAGAATTCTTTCAAAGCTTTCAGGGAACGGTTTTTTATCTTTATGACCTATTCTCTGGCGGAAATTTAAGCAAAATGACGCTTTTTGCACTTGGAATAATGCCATATATCTCAGCTTCAATT
>JANWVD010000075.1:0-238 GCA_025057715.1 Aquificaceae bacterium
TAGCGGATAAGATGTGAGTATTATCATAAATAAGGCAGCTGTAGGGGCTTAGAATTAAGGTCGGTGGATTCAGATAGGGTAAACGCCCTTATAATCGTCGCCAGGTTTATTCAAGTTTTGGGATTTTCTGTTGCCATCTTGATGTTAGCACTTGAATATTCAATAGGTTTAACCTTTGGGGTTTTTGCTATAAATACCATTGCCTTTTTTCTAATTTTGGTTGGGATAATGATTGGGG